>JAFLCF010000144.1 GCA_017303735.1 Anaerolineae bacterium | reverse complement strand
GCTTGTCGGTCTGATACTCGACGTGGGCGATGTTGATCGTGATACCACGCGCTTTTTCTTCCGGGGCATTGTCGATCTGGTCGTAGGCTTTGAAATCTGCCTGTCCCGACAATCCGGCTACCTTTGTAATGGCCGCTGTCAATGTGGTCTTCCCGTGGTCGATGTGTCCCATCGTCCCTACGTTCAAATGCGGCTTGCTTCTGTCAAACTTCCCTTTCGCCATAATATTACTCCTTGGGTAATTAGAACCGTTATGATTTCAAAATTTCTTCTGTTACCGACTGCGCAACTGGCGCGTAGTGGTCAAATTCCATACTAAATACGCCGCGTCCCTGGGTGGCAGAGCGAAGCTGAGTCGCATACCCGAACATCTCACCCAACGGAACCATGGCACGGACAGCCTGAGCATTACCAGGGCGGACGTCCATACCCTGGATCAAACCGCGGCGGCTGTTGACTTGTCCCATCACATCGCCGAGATATTCCTCAGGTGCAACAACTTCCACCTTCATCATCGGCTCAAGCAAGATTGCATTCCCTTTTTGCATACCTTCCTTGAAACCCATGGAAGCAGCAAGTTTGAACGCCATTTCGCTGGAGTCAACTTCATGGAATGAACCATCGAAGAGGGTGATCTTCAGATCCACAACCGGGTATCCAGCGAGAATACCGCCTTCGCAGGCTTCTCTAAAGCCTTTTTCGATTGGGTTGATGTATTCCTTCGGAATAGCACCACCCACGATTTTATTTTCAAAGATAATCCCGCTACCACGCTCACCAGGCTCAAGAGAAAATACGACATGACCGTATTGACCCTTACCACCGGACTGCTTGGCATACTTGTAATTGACTTCCTTCACAGGCTTTGTAATGGACTCGCGATATGCCACACGCGGGGTACCGACGTTCGCTTGCACTTTAAACTCTCGCAAGAGACGATCTACAATAATATCAAGATGAAGTTCGCCCATACCACGGATAATGGTCTGTCCGGTGCTATCATCTGAATTAACACGGAATGTGGGATCTTCTTCAGCAAGTTTGCGAAGCGCCTCACCCATTTTCTCCTGATCGCTGGAGCTCTTCGGCTCGATCGCAATGGAAATAACAGGTTCGGGGAACGAAATACTTTCAAGGACGAGCGACTTATTATCACAAAGAGTATCGCCAGTGAAGCTGTCTTTGAAACCCAACACTGCACCAATGTCACCAGCGCGGATTTCAGTAATATCTTCACGGCGGTCTGCGTGCATTTTCAACAGACGACCAATGCGTTCCTTCTTGCCCTTGGTGCTGTTTTGAACTGTTTGACCCTGGCTCAGTACGCCAGAATAAACGCGGATATACGCAAGCCGTCCAACGTACGGGTCGGTCACAATCTTGAAGACGAGTGCACTCAAAGGCGCATCATCAACTGTCGGAAGTTCGAAGGTATTTTCGGGGTTTCCAGGCTCAGAAGCGGTGATTGTGGGCTTATCCATCGGAGAAGGAAGGTAATCCACCACAGCATCCAACATCGCTTGAACGCCTTTATTCTTTAATGAAGAACCGCAAAAGATGGGGGTTGCTTTATTGGCAATCACACCTTTTCGGAGAGCTGCCTTGAGTTCTTCAACGCTGATCTCCTGCACCTCAAGGAATTTCATGGTGAGTTCATCGTCAAGTTCAGCGATCTTCTCGACCATCTTGGCACGAGCTTCTTCAGCTGTAGCTTTCAGGTCAGCAGGAATTTCGGTGACCTTGGGTTCCTTACCAAGATCATCTTCCCAGACGATCGCAGTCATGGACAGAAGATCAACAACTCCCTTGAAGGTAGCTTCAAAACCAATCGGAACCTGCATAGGAATCGGCTTGGCACCGAGGCGGTCAATAATGGTTCCGATTGTACGTTCGTAAGAAGCGCCAACTCGATCCATCTTATTAACAAAACAAATGCGCGGAACACCGTAACGATCAGCCTGACGCCAAACAGTTTCAGACTGAGGTTCCACGCCTTGAACAGCATCGAAAACTACAACGCCGCCATCCAGAACACGAAGGGAACGCTGAACTTCAGCGGTAAAGTCGATATGACCAGGGGTATCAATGATGTTAACTTGATAACCCTTCCACTCAGCAGAGACCGCCGCAGAAACAATGGTAATACCGCGTTCACGCTCCTGCACCATCCAGTCAGTGACAGTATTACCATCGTCAACAGAGCCGATGCGGTGAGTTAAACCGGTATAGAACATGATCCGCTCGGTGGTTGTCGTCTTCCCGGCGTCGATGTGGGCAATAATGCCAATATTTCGGTATTTTTCCAACGGATGAACGCGTGCCATTGCTATCTATTACCTATTTCTTCTAAATTAGATACGATAATGGGAGAAAGCGCGGTTGGCTTCTGCCATCTTGTGGGTTTCGTCGCGCTTACGGATCGAAGCGCCAGTTTCATTTGAAGCGTCAATCAATTCCGAGGCAAGTTTGTCGGCAAAAGATTTGCCAGAGCGGTCACGAGAAGCGCCGAGAATCCAGCGAATTGCAAGGGTTGTGCGGCGGTCTGCAGAAACTTCCATCGGCACTTGATAGGTTGCACCACCCACACGGCGCGGGCGGACTTCCATCACAGGTCCAACATTCTTCAATGCAGCATCAAAGACTTCCATTGGATTCTTTTCAGTACGTTCTTTGATCAGATCCATTGCATCATAAACCAGTCCGACGGCAACGCTTTTCTTACCGCTCTTCAATACATGCTGGATCACGATCTGGAGATTAACACTATTAAATCGGACGTCGGGAAGTATTTCCCGTCTTTCAGGTTTTGCTCTACGCATGCTTAATCACTCCATCAAATTACTTCGGACGCTTCGCGCCGTACTTTGAACGGCCCTGTTTACGATTTGCTACGCCGGTGGTATCGAGAGTTCCGCGCACAATGTGATAGCGAACACCCGGAAGATCCTTCACACGACCGCCGCGAACAAGCACAACGGAGTGTTCTTGCAACTGATGACCTTCACCTGGAATGTATGCTGTCACTTCGATGCCATTGCTCAAGCGCACACGAGCGATCTTGCGAAGCGCGGAATTCGGCTTCTTGGGGGTCATGGTGCGCACCACAGTACAAACGCCGCGCTTTTGAGGCGCGCCTTTGTCCTGGCGGAAACGGCGTTGCTTGTAGCTGTTCAATGTGAACTGCAGAGCAGGAGCCTTGCTTTTTGCTTTCTTGTCTTTGCGGCCCTTGCGGACCATTTGATTTACTGTCGGCACGATCAGCCTCCGATTACAAATTCTTCTAATTGATTATTTATTTTTGTTTTTTCGCAAGAAATGAGACCATCAACGCGTTCCCTGATGGCCTCATCTGTAGCTGTCAATTTCTTTCAGAGCGGGGATAGCAATTGCCGCTCCTTTTTCTTGACAAAGGCACAACATTTTATCACGCTGTACCCATCAAGTCAATAGAAATTACTGCTTTTTTCTGGATTGCCCTTCGCCCAAACTAAGCAGGCCCGTGTCATGTTTCGGGGGATGCGTCTTCTCTTCATCTTTTCCGAACTTGACCACATCACCGGTCTCATTAATGGCTTCAACGGCAAGCCCCAACGACTGCAATTCTTTTACGAGCACTCGGAATGAAGCAGGGATGCTTGGCTCTTCGATCGGATCACCCTTCACGATTGCTTCATAAGTGTTCACGCGACCTTGAACATCATCCGACTTGACTGTGAGCATTTCCTGCAGAGTATGAGCAGCACCATAGGCTTCCAGCGCCCATACTTCCATTTCACCGAAGCGCTGACCACCGAACTGAGCCTTACCACCGAGTGGCTGCTGGGTCACCAAGCTATAAGGACCTGTTGAACGTGCATGGACCTTATCTTCAACCAAGTGATGCAGTTTGAGAATGGTCATCACGCCTACAGTTACAGGCTGGTCGTATGGAAGACCGGTCTTACCGTCACGCAGAGTTTGCTTACCAAGGATGGGAAGTGGGAGTCCCTTCTCCTTTGCAAGTTCCTGCGCAGTTTCAAAGACCTTATCTTCCGCCACACGACGGGTAATGCCATTTACTTCCATCCACAAACGCAGACAGGCAGTAATTGCCAGATCATCCAATTTGGGGTCATGGGCAACCTGACGGTCTTCGAGCAAAATTTCATCAGGGTCAGAATAGCCCTTTTCGCGCAACCATTCTCGAGCGGTGGCACGATGCGCATACGCCGGGTCATTCAAGCTGTAGACATCGTAGCGGCGCTTGTCCAACCATTCTTCCAAATAAAGACGGCGCACTTCATCATCATCTTCAATCGTGGTTGGGTCGTATTCCTGTTCCTTGAGCCAATCCCAAGCACGGACGCCAGCTTCCTTCCAGGCTTGATCGACGATCCAAGCACGAGCGAGTTCGGCTTCGATTTGCTCTTCACTCGCACCATCGAAGACGGGAGTCACGGCTCGATACCCGAGACGCTTGGCAGCCCACCCAAGATGGACTTCCAACACCTGACCGATGTTCATACGACCAGGCACACCGAGCGGGTTGAGGATGATATCAACCGGAACGCCGTTTTCAAGGAAGGGCATATCTTCCACAGGCACAACCTTGGAAACTACACCCTTGTTACCGTGGCGACCTGCCATCTTATCGCCAGCGGTGATCTTGCGGCGCTGAGCAACGGAGACGCGAACCATCATATCTACGCCAGCGGCGAGATCAGAATTCTCTTCACGGGTAAAGACTTTCACATCTACAACTTTACCGCGTTCGCCGTGAGGCATGCGCAGAGAGGTATCTTTCACGTCACGGGATTTTTCACCGAAGATGGCGCGCAACAGACGTTCTTCAGGGGTGAGTTCTTTTTCACCCTTCGGAGTGATCTTGCCAACAAGAATGTCGTTCGGACCAACTTCTGCACCGATACGGATGATGCCGTTTTCGTCGAGGTCTTTGATGGCATCGTCACCGACATTGGGGATGTCGCGAGTGATTTCTTCCGGTCCGAGCTTGGTATCGCGGGCTTCCACTTCATATTTTTCAATATGAACGGAAGTAAAGCGATCTTCCTGAACGAGGCGTTCAGAGAGCAAGATAGCATCTTCGAAGTTGCCACCTTCCCAAGAGAGGAAGGCAATGACCACGTTCTGACCAAGAGCCAACTGACCATTATCCGTTGAAGAAGAGTCGGCGATGATATCGCCAGCCTTGATCAACTGTCCCTTCACAACAGAAGGGCGTTGGTCAATACAGGTGCTCTGGTTGGAACGCTGATATTTGCGGAGCTGATACACGCGATTGCCAGAGCGCTTCTCTTTAACGGTGATGGTGGATCCTGTTACAGAGACCACTTCCCCATCCGCTTCGGCAACCACGACCTGACCGGAGTCGATCGCGGCGTGACGTTCCATCCCTGTAGAAACGAGCGGAACTTCAGGGCGCACCAAGGGAACGGCTTGCGCCATCATGTTCGAACCCATGAGCGCGCGGTTGGCATCATCATGTTCAAGGAATGGGATCAAAGCGGCGCTAATACCCACAACCTGGTGAGGAGCGACATCCATGAAGTCCAGGCTTTCGGCGTTGGAGAACATGAAGCCTGAGTGATAACGGCAGGAAATACGTTCGCGAGAAAATTCCTTCTTTTCAGTAAGCGTGGAATTTGCCTGAGCAATTGTGTATTTATCTTCGGCATCTGCTGAAAGATAAACGATCTCATCCGCCACAAATGGAACGATCGAAATTTCGCCCTCAAGGCGAGCAAGGCGCTTCGCGGTCTTAGAGTCGATCTCTGTACCAGACTTAAAGAGCAATTCCTCAGACTTGGGATCGTAAACGTCCTCGCGCAGGGTGCGTCCTTCCAATAATTCGCTATCAGAAGGGAGAGCCTTATAAACCTTGCGGTAGGGTGTCTCGATAAAGCCGTATTCGTTTACACGCGCAAAGGATGCAAGACGGCCGATCAAACCGATGTTTGGACCTTCCGGCGTTTCGATCGGGCAGATACGTCCATAGTGTGAGTGGTGAACATCGCGGACGTCGAAGCCGGCGCGTTCACGGCGCAGACCGCCAGGACCAAGCGCGGAGAGCGTGCGCTTGTGGCGTAACTCTGCCAACGGATTGGTCTGATCCATGAATTGAGAAAGCTGGGAAGAGCCAAAGAACTCGCGCAACGCAGCCACAACCGGGCGGATGTTAACAAGAGTCACCGGAGAAAGCTGTTCCTGATCGCGAATGGACATGCGTTCTTTAATAACGCGTTCCATACGGCGCAGACCAATGCGGAGTTTGTTTTGGATCAACTCACCCACTGTCTTGACACGGCGATTGCCGAGGTGATCGATATCGTCAGAACGTTCTGAGCCGTTATTGATCTGGATCATGCGGCGCAGCAAGCGTAGGATATCGCTCTTGGTGACCGTGCGATGAGGAATAGGAATGTTCAAGTCAAGCTTTTGGTTAAGCTTATAACGACCCACACGCTCGAGGTCGTAATGACGCTGATCAAAGAGCTGTTCTTCAAGGAACTGGCGAGCGTTGTCGAGTGTAGCCGGGTCGCCTGGGCGCATTTTCTTGAAGAATTCAATCAAAGCTGCTTCTGCAATGGTGTGATTGCTCAGATCCCAGTCGGGTTCCTGTTTAATAGTAGAAGCAATGAACATGCGCTCAGGGTTGTTGTCCACATCCTTGAATAAGGAGAGGATTTCCTCATCTGTGCCGTGCTTGATGGGAGAGTCTTTGATGCCGTCACTCACGGCGGCGAGAGCGCGCAAGAACACGGTAATCGGAACCGTGCGTTTGCGATTGAATTTGAGGATGATGTAATCGGATTTGCGGGTTTCGAACTCCATCCAAGCCCCACGGTCAGGAATCAGCTTGGCCATGGAGAGCAGGCGTCCCGTAGCGCGATCCGCAGGGGCTTCAAAGTACACACCAGGGGAACGGATCAACTGCGAGACGACGACACGTTCCGTTCCATTGACGATGTATGTGCCCTTGTCTGTCATTTCGGGGAAGTCGCCCAGGAAGATATCTTGCTTGATGGGTTCAGGAACATCGGGACCAGCAAGAAGAACGGAAACATAGAGCGGGCTGGCATAGGTCAGATCGCGCTCTACACATTCTTCAATAGTATGCTTGGGGTCGCCAAACCAATACTTGAGCCCCCACTGTTGTGATTCGGGGCTGCGGCTTGGGAAGAATAGCTTCATTCCCTTGTTATACGACTCAATCGGGGAAACTTCATGGAAAAGGTCTCCAAGTCCCTCCTTTTTGAGCCTTTCAAATGAATCAAGTTGTACTTCGATCAGATCAGGTAAATCGAGACTTACGGGAATTCGTGCGTAACTTTTTTGGGGCAAAGAAGATGCCATTCTTCTCTCCTAACGGTTTTGAATGACGATATTAACAACGAGAACTGTCCCGGATGGACAGCGACTAAACATTATATCGAACAGAGTATAAAAAGTCAAGAAATTTTTATTTTCATTCATGCATCTTTGTATTGAGTCGCATTATTTCTTGACAATATAAATAAGTGCGTGTAAAATCACCCGCGCTTAACAAAAGAATAATGTTTGGCCGAGATAGCTCAGTTGGTAGAGCACGCGACTGAAAATCGCGGTGTCCCCAGTTCGATCCTGGGTCTCGGCACTCTCGACCAAATCGGTCGAAAACGCGGGCGTAGTTCAGTGGTAGAACGTCTCCTTGCCAAGGAGAAGGTCGTGAGTTCGAATCTCATCGCCCGCTCAAACTGGAGGATTGCAGATTGAAAAATGATTTCGGTCAGCAATCCTTTTGTTTATACGGCGTCGTGGCCAAGTGGTAAGGCAAGGGTCTGCAAAACCCTCATTCACGGGTTCAAATCCCGTCGACGCCTCAATAAATAAAGGACTTGCTTAGGCAAGTCCTTTTCCTTTTATATTATCGAATGCTCTATTAAGGGCTTAGCCCCTGATAGAGCATTCGATTTACTTCACACGCAAGAAACGGCGCTTCCCAACTTGTAAAACGCCAGGATGCGGAAATGCAACATCTCCGCGTTCTAACACTTCCCCATCGAGGCGAACTCCTTTTTGGTCGATGAGTTGACGTGCTTTGCTCTTGCTTTCTACCATGCTTGCAGCAAGAATAACATCCACTACGGTTTGACCCGATTGCAATTCATATTCTGGCATTTCATCTGGAGCTTCCTTTTGCTGGAACATCTTAATGAAATGCTCTTGAGCTGCTTCAGCTTCTTCGTTGGTATAGAAGATGCTGGTGATCTCTTTTGCCATTTTCATCTTCGCATCACGCGGATGCAATGCACCAGACGCCACATCTTTTTCGATCTGAGCGATCTCAGGCGGACTGAAACGAGTGACCAAGCGCATATAAATGCCCATCGCTGAATCAGGCACAGACATTAACTTGCCGAACATATCATCTGCACCGGTATTGATTGGCACAATATTGCCCGTGGATTTGGACATGCGCTGAACGCCATCTGTACCTGGCAGAATCCCCGTGACGATGCCAACTAATGGCTTTTGTCCTAAAGCCTCCTGAAGCTTACGCCCCGCCACAATGATGTTAAACAACTGATCGGAGCCGCCGATCTGAACATCGGTTTCCATGGCAGCGGCATCGTATCCTTGCATCAAAGCGTAGAAGGTTTCATGCAGGTAGATCGGCTCACCTTTATCCAAACGCTTGGAAAAGTTCTCACGTGCCAAAAACTGCTGGACGGTGAAGTTCTGACCGAGGCGAATCAGATCGACCAGATTCAACTTTGACAGCCATTCACTGTTGTAACGGATCTTGGTTTTGGATTTATCCAAAACGCGGAAGGCTTGTTCGGCATAGGTCAAAGCATTTTCAGCCACCTTTTCCTGAGTCAGAATCGGGCGCGCTTTGTTTTTATCAGAGGGGTCACCCACTAACGCGGTGTAATTCCCGATCAAGAAGGTAACTTCATGCCCCAGGTCTTGAAACTGACGCAGTTTGCGCATGGAAATGGTATGACCCAAATGCAAATCTGTAGACGTGGGGTCGTAACCACAATACACGTGTAACGGACGTTTCTCTTTTTCTGCGGTCTTCAAACGTTCGCGCAATTCAGATGCCATGGCTTTCTGCAGTTCCTCGTCGCCATAGTCGGTTCCCTGCATCAATAACTCGACTTGTTCTTCGATGTTCATTCTTTTCTCCTAATGAAAACCCTGCTCGGGTTGTAATTTTATATCCACACAAACAAAAACGCGCCCGCGATGATGGGGCGCGTTCAAATCACACCATCGCAATATGTTACGGGTGATAATAATAGTCGTAGCGGCTGGTGAAAAAGTTACAAGACATGCCCGGTATTATACATCAGGAATTTTATTGCGACAAATTGAAAGGGAAACTCCACGGTCCACGCACCGTGTAGAACTCATCGCTGTAAACGAGTTGCTCCGCCTGCTCTTGCGACATCTCTGCCGGTTTGCTGAGGATCTGCATGGTTAGGGTGCCGTTCACGTCCACACAATCGAGCGAGACACCTGTTCCCCGCTCAAGCATGGCTTGTTGGATCTTTGGCAGGTAAATATCGCAGTAGTCGCTTGGTTGCGGCAAAGCAGAAATCGCCTCCACATTGATGACCGCATTGGTGAGATCGGCATCGGGTGCAACCACAAAAGTTAATGTATCACAACGCAGACCGGGTTGTCCATTGGCGGCTTCTTGTATGCTGACCAGCGTAGTGCCGTATTCCTGAAGGACGATCCCATTGTAGCTTAGGCTGGCAGCCCAGATCGACCAGTCTGAAGCATCAGGCAGGGTAAAGCAAACATCGGCATTGACGTTCTTTCCCTCCATCCATGCACGCGTCATGTTTACATTGATCCCTGAAGCGGTTTGTTGAGGCACACTGACATTTGCCGCCGCAGTTGGGTACGATGCATCAATGTAAGCTGTTGCGGTTGGCAACAATTGCGGTAAAACGACCTGCGAATCTTGTGCAGGGGCACAAGCTGCAAGCAATAACATTAAAACGGGGACGATCTTCTTCATGGACTTAATTCTCCTTTGACTTAATGAACAGATCTTGCAACGCCTCACGCGGACCTGGAAACTGGAACGTGTACCCAGACTCAAGCAACCGCTTGGGCTGGGAAAAGCGACCTTCAAGGATCAAGACGCTCATCTCCCCCAAAACGTTCCGCATCAAAAAAGCAGGGACGGGGAACCAGCAAGGGCGATGAAGCACACTTGCCAACACCTTTGTAAAATCAGCCAGGGATGTTTGGGTGGGAGCGATCAAGTTATATACACCGCTCGCACTTTCATTAGACATCAAATAACGGACACTACCCACCCAATCTTTGATGTGTATCCAGGGAAATGCTTGGTTACCAGAGCCAATCGGTCCGCCAAAGAATAACTGTACAGGCAGGGCGATCAACTTCATGATCAAGTTCTCTCTTGCAAGCACAGGCGGGGTGCGTAAAACTAGTCTACGTACGCCCAAGGCTTCTACAGATTTTGTGGCATCTTCCCATTTGACTGTTAACTGCGCCAGAAAGTCTTCACCGGGCGGCGTGGTCTCATCAGCGAGGTCACCGCTTAGACCATAATGGTTGATGCCAGAGACCTGCACAAAAAGGCTCGGGCGGCGAGTCGCTTCCCGAATGGCTTGAGCAAGTGCAAGTCCGGGTAGGATGCGTGAATCCTCGAAGGATTTTTTCTTCGCGGCAGTCCAGGGCCAGGCAGAGGTATTCCTTCCGGCAAGATGAATCACCACATCCATTTCATTGACAAGATGACCCCAGCCTTGAGTCGTTTTCGCGTCCCATTGAATGGCTTGTGTGCCCGGTTGAGAACGAGCGCTGCGCGAAAGGATGAAGACCTTATGACCATCGCCTAAAAAAGATCGAGCCAGGGCGGTTCCGAGCAGACCCGACCCGCCAGAGATCATGATATTCATTTTTACTCCTGTAACGGTATGTCAATGGGCTTTTAAACCGTTTTAACATTCTGGATGTATAATCACGCGAGTTACCGGAACCTTATGAACGAACCCGTATTAGTGCTCAACGCAAATTTTGAGCCGATCCACGTATGTTCGACACGACGGGCAGTCACCCTGATCCTTGCGGGGAAAGCCGGTATGATCGCCAACGGACGCGGACATATCCGCACGATTTCACAACTGATCCCGCGTCCATCGGTTATTCGGCTGGAAACGCAAATTCACAGACCGCGCCCGCGCGTCAAATTAACGCG
>JAFLCF010000143.1 GCA_017303735.1 Anaerolineae bacterium | reverse complement strand
CTTCAAAATTTGGGGAGGTGCCAGAGTGGTTGAATGGGACAGTCTCGAAAACTGTTGTGGGCTCCGGTCCACCGAGGGTTCGAATCCCTCCCTCTCCGCAGAAAGCTCGATCTATAGGATTGGGCTTTTTTTTATTGAAAACAAAGGAGTCTATATGAGAACAAAACTATTCTTTTTGATGATAGTCTTTTTGATCTCTGGCTGTGGAGGAGCAGAACCCGCCTCACCTTCGGAGACTGAGCCTGTTTCTGTGCCCGAACCGACGGCTACTCTGCCAGCGTCTGCCACCCAATCGTCGATCCGTTCGGGAGATGGCTCTATTGAAGTACAGGTGACGATCACCAATCGCTCCAGCGAACCAGTGGACGTTTTCTGGGTTGATTTCGACGGGATTGAAAGCCCGTTCATACAGTTGGCAGCTTCCCAGTCTGAGACGATCCCAACCTACAGCACCCACGCCTGGCGCATATACGACTCCGCTGGGAAGATGATTGGTGAGTTCATTGCAACAGATGAGTCTCAACAAGCGTACGAGATCACAGCAGAGAAAGTAGTTATCTTGGCAGCCATCCCAACAGCCTCTGTGGAGGAGTGCAAACTTCCGCCACGTTCATTCACGAATGTAGGGTTGGGGCTGCCCAACCCGGCGTTTAAGATGCCCTCTGTTGGAGATGTGAAGACCATCATCTTGTTCGCCGATTTTTCTGATGTGCCCGCCACCCAACAACCCGAAGAACTGCTGGCAATCATTTCACCGGGTGCAGAAGACTTTTATAGCGAAATGTCGTACGGCAAATTGAATTGGACCCTTGAACCCTACCCGGTCTGGCTTCGCTTGAGTAACCCCTCTTCCTATTACGGTGCGGGCATTCGTAGTTATGATGGGCATTTGGAATTCATTCAGGAAGCTGTGACCCTTGCTGATGCGAATGTCGATTTTTCCAGTGCAGATTCTGTAGTTGTGCTTGTTCCTCCGCAGGCAACTGCCATTCCCTATGGACCTGCTTTGGGCGCTGCGCCCGGTGCCGGGTATGTGGCGGATGGCAAGACCTTTGCCAATGGTGTCACCTCCGGCGCAGATTTGCCAGCTTGGGGAGCCTTTTGGCTCAACCACGAAACCGGTCATATGATGGGGCTGCCCGACCTGTATGCGTACCAATACGATGTCAACAATTACCCCGACCAACACCGCTTTGTAGGTGACTTCAGTTTGATGGGCTACATTGATGGCAGTGCGCCGGGGTATTTTGCTTTTGAACGCTGGCAGTTGAAATGGCTCGAAGATTCACAGATTGTTTGCCAGACCACTGCCGATCAGACCACCACCCTCACGCCGATCGAAACGGAGGGCGGTGTTAAGGCGGTCATCATCCCTCTCAGCGAGAACAAGGCTGTGGTTGTAGAATCCCGCCGTCCCTTAGGGGTGGATGCGGGACTTGTCAAGCCGGGTGTGCTGGTCTATATAGCTGATACATCCATTTATTCTGGCGAGGGGACGATAAAAGTCCTGCCTGCTTCGGATGGAGATCCTTATCGTATCCAATCTCCGCTGGGGTTGGGCGAGTCTTTAACGGTGGAGGGAGTGACCGTTACCGTGACCAACTCTACAGAGCAAGAGGATACGGTTCAGATCGTGGTGACCGAATAATTTTAAAGACCTGTTGGAGCAAACCTGACAGGTCTTGTATTTTTTAGTGGTAAGATTCCTGTGATGAAACTTAATCTTGCTCTTGCACAGATCAACACCAAGCTCGGAGATGTGGAAGCCAACCTCGCCAAACATCTCGATTTTATTGAAAAGGCAAAAGCACAGAAAGCCGACCTGTTGGTTTTTCCCGAACTTTCTCTAACGGGGTATGTCCTTCAGGATTTAGTTGCCTCTGTTGCACATAAGCCCAATACTGATGACCCCATCTTCAAGCCGCTCCTCGCCGCCTCGCATGACCTTGACCTGGTTGTTGGCTTTGTAGATGAAGACTCCCGCCACCGCTTCTTCATTGCCTCTGCCTATCTTTCTGGCGGCAAAGTTTTGCATGTGCATCACAAAGTGTACCTGCCAACCTATGGGCTCTTCGACGAAGGGCGCTTCTTTGCCTGGGGAGATTCGGTGCGTGCCTTCGATACCAAATTTGGACGCATGGGCATGCTCATCTGCGAAGATTTTTGGCATGCTTCGCCTCCTTACCTGCTTTGGCTGGATGGCGCCGACATCATGCTTTTTTCTTCCGCCTCACCGGGGCGCGGACTGAACGACAAAGAGAAGCTCGAATCTGCCCGCTGGGTTGAACGTGTTACCAAAGCCTATGCCAGCATGTTCACTTCCTTTGTGGCACATGCAAACCGTGTTGGCTATGAAGACGGCTTGCATTTCTGGGGAGGTGCAACGCTCTTCGACCCAACTGGTGAAGAACTGGCGCATGGTCCGTACAATGAAGAAGCCCTCACATTTGCCGAAATGGACCTGAACCAATTGCGCCGCACACGTGCACGCCTGCCTTTGCTGCGTGACGAGCGGACTGCCCTTGTACAAAAAGAATTAGACAGGATTCTCTCCCGTGGCTGATATCAACCTTTCCATCAATACCGATCTTGCACGAGAGATCTTGAGCGGCTTCATCAAATCAGAGATTACAAGAGTCGGCATGACCCGTGCCATCATCAACCTTTCGGGCGGCTTGGATTCAGCGCTCTCTTGTATGCTTGCCGTTGATGCCCTCGGCGCAGAGAATGTGCTTGCCTTGCGCCTGCCGTATCGCGCTTCCTCTGCAAACTCTCTGTCTGATGCGCAATTGCTGATCGACCAGCTTGGCATCCAAAGCAAGACCATTGAGATCACTGATATGGTCGAAGCGCTCATCAACCGAGAACCGGAAATGTCGAATGTTCGCAAAGGCAATATCATGGCGCGGGCGCGCATGATCGTTTTGTACGATCAGTCTGAGGCGTATAAGGCTCTGGCGGTTGGCACAAGCAACAAGACCGAGATCCTGCTGGGGTATAGCACCATCTATGGCGATTCCGCTTGCGCGATCAACCCCATTGGCGACTTGTACAAGACCCAGGTGCGTGAGCTTTCTCGTGCCATGAAAATCCCCGCGCCGATCATTGACAAGCCGCCTTCTGCCGATCTGTGGGCAGACCAAACCGACGAAAAAGAACTGGGCTTTACCTATGAAGAGGTGGATAGACTCCTCTATCTTTTGGTAGACCAACGTTACAGTCCGCAAGAGGCGGTGGAGGCAGGCTTCAACGAGAAATTCGTTAACACTGTCACCACACGCATCCGCCGCAATCAATTCAAACGTATGCAGCCGCCAATCGCCAAGGTCAGCAATCGCACCATTGGCTACGACTTCCTCTATCTCCGCGACTGGGGAACTTAATCCTAACACTTCGCACCAGAAACCTGACACCTAAATGCATATCCCTCCATCATTAACCCATAAAAAATTCTTTTACCTCTGGCTTGGGCAACTTATCTCCATCACTGGAACCCAGATGCAACTCTGGGCTTTATTTTGGCATATCAACCAACTGAATGAAAACCCGATTGCCCTCGGTGGCATCGGTGTGGCGCGTATCCTGCCCATCATCATTTTTTCCTTGATCGGCGGCGCGCTTGCAGATTCAGTTGACCGGCGCAAGGTCATGTTTGTGACTCAATCGATTGCCGCGCTTCTTGCGTTGACCTTGGCCTTGTTCACCCAATTTGGGCAGGTCACCATCTGGCATATTTACATCATCACCGCCTTGCAGGCTGTCGTCGTCGCCTTCGATGGACCTTCCCGCCAGGCGTTGATTCCCAACCTCGTGCCGAAAAAGGACTTGCCCAATGCCTTCAGTATGACCTTCGCTGCTTTTCAAGCAGGTGCAGTGATTGGTCCCGCGCTGACCGGATTTGTCATTGCCTATTTTGCCCAGGAAGCGGTCTATTATTTCAATGCACTCTCTTTTGTTGCAGTATTGTTCGCCCTGTTCATGATCGGTGACGTGCCGCAAGCCATAGCTGAAAAAACAGCGGGCATCAATCTCGACGCGATCAAGGATGGCATCCGTTTTATCCTTGCCAGACCGATCATCTTCTCCACCATGATGGTTGATTTTGTAGCCACCTTCTTTGCTTCTGCCAGCACCCTCATGCCCATCATCGCCAAAGATGTGTTGAATGTGGGTGTGGTTGAATATGGCTATCTCTCTGCTGCCTCTGCGGTAGGAGCGGTTGCGGTCGCATTGGTTATTTCGCAAGTCAAAGAGATTCGCAGGCAGGGGATGGTCTTTGTGGTGGCTGTCATCATTTTTGGGATCGCAACCATTATTTTTGGCATAACACGCTCCTTCATTGTTGCCTGGTTCGCCATTGCAATCACCGGCGGTGCGGACGGAGTCAGCACCATTGTGCGAAATACCATCCGGCAATTGCAGACCCCCGATCACGTCCGCGGGCGCATGACCAGCATCAACCAGATCTTCTTCATGGGCGGACCGCAACTCGGTGAGATCGAAGCTGGAGCCATGGCACAGTTCTTCGGCGCGCCTTTTGCCGTCATCACCGGCGGCATTGGCTGTATTGTTGGAACAATGTTGATCATTTTGAAATGGCCCCAATTGCGAACCTACAACGGTGATGAACCCATCGAAGCGGGGAGTGATGCTCCAACTCCATCCACCGGCGCTTCACTTATTGCAAACCGGGTGAGGAAGCAGTAAATTATTTCTCACTAAAAAGAAAAACATCCCGAAGGTTGAATATCCTTCGGGACGTTTTTTTGCAATGATGTTTTGATTACGGCTGGCTGACGATCATGTTATCGAAATGCGCTTCGGCATAGGCTTCAGCGGTTTCGAAGGAGATGGCAGTAAACGCAATCGAACCAGAAGGTGAACCGCCTGCAATGGCACTGGCAGAGGCAACCAACTGTCCGTTTACTTCGAGGGTTAGATCACTGCCGCTGCAGGTGGCACGAATTCGATTTGTGGCATTGCCCTGGTTGATGACATCTGAAAAGGTCCAATCGACCAGTGCGGTCATTGTGCTGGAAGCAATGCTGCGGATCGAGTAATACCCATCGCCGCTGATGGCAAGCATGTACCCGTCTACAGAAGTATCTTCTTTTTCTGCAAGGCGGCAAAGAATACCAAACCCGGCATTATCGTTGGCAGGACCAGCAATCATGGTCACATCCGCCTCAACCGCAACATCTTCAAACTGCGAGTTGGACTTGCCCCATTGCCAAAGGTCGCCCGTCGAGCGGATCACATAGACGCCATTCTCTGTACCGGCAGAGCCATCGTCACCAGAATAGGTTTCCATTTCGGCACTATCCACGCTGAAATCGTCACTAAAAAATACATTGGCAGGGATTTGCACTTCTTCTGTTTGGATGGTTATTTCTTCTGTGGGGGGCACAATAGGCAGCCCCGGAGTGGCTTCTTCTCCACCAATGGCTGGCAGCCCAGAGACTGGGCAGGCACATGCCAACAGTACAATGGCGGCGATTATTCCGATCGTTGCTTGATTTCTCTTTTTCATCAATATCTCCTTTTGAATGTCTAAAATTTTATCTCTGCTCTAAATTTTAAAAAAGCACCCTTTGGTACTAAGCGGGCAGACTAGAGAGATTCTAGATAATCTAAAACTGCTTTTGCATCTGCGCCGCCTGCTTCGGCATGGGTGATCAGCGGAATGCCATGCGGACCTGGCGTATTGACAGCTTCCGGGTACGCCTCCAACGCGGCTTTGACCACTGCCAGGTTGCCAAGCATTGCTGCGGCGAAGATATCCAAGCGTGCACCGCGTTCAAGTAGGTAGTTGGCGATCTGTTTATTGCCCATGTGAGCCGCTGCCCCGAGCGCGGTTTCAAAATCGCCGCCACCCCAATCCCAGGTCGCATTGACGAGGGCGGGCTCTGCTTCCAGCATTTCCTTCACCCGTGCAAAATTCCCATGGGCGTTTCCAACGAACTCCTGAACAAGTTGTAGATCTAAAGCGGGTTTTGTTTCCATCGTTTCTCCTGTTTATTGTCCTAACATTCTACTCAATTCCATCACATCGCCTGTGCGGGCACGCAAGTTGCGGGTGAGCAGTTGGATCGTACCCATTGCCACTTCAACATAATCGCTCATGATCTCATAGAACGAGACCTGATCCAGCCGCAGCAACGAAGTCTCTTCTAGGGCGCGGATTGTAGCGGTCCGCGGGGACGAATCGAGCATTGAAAGTTCACCGAAGACCGCGCGTGCTTCCAACTGATTCAAAATGCGATTGTCATCCACCACTTCCACTTTACCATCCACAATAATGTAAAGACTATCTCCCGTTTCGCCTTCGCGGACGATCACATCGCCGGGCTGCACGAAGATTTCTTGCAAAAGTTCCGCAAGTTCGGCGAGTGCTTCATCGGGCGTCTCAGCGAACATGCTCAATGATTTAAGGACGATCACTCGTTCCACAGTGCTTAGCATTTTTGTATCCTTTCTCTTTCGTGTCACCATACGAGCCAGCAGTGATTCATTCAAGGTTGCCAGCTTTTCAAGAACATTCGTTTCAAGCGAAATTCCCAACCCATCTGCAAACTCAATGGCAGTCGCCACCAGCCACGGATTTTCCTTTGCAAGCGGATTCTCCAAAATGTCCAACACGCGCCCAGCGGCTGGTAACGAAATCTGCTTGTAATCTCCGCCCATCTTTTCAAGCTTTTCCTTGGGCGAAAAATTTTCCAACAGCGGGATGAACACCAACTTATGCGCCTTGTCCAGAGTCGTGTCGAGGACTTCGATGGCATACGATCTGCGGTTCGCATCACGCCGCCGAATGGCGTTGTGCGCCCGCTGAATTGCGTGCGGTTCATAGAGAAACCCAAAGAGATGGAACAGCCGATTGATCGTTTCTTCAATATCATGACTCGCTGCCCGTTCTATGACATCCGCCTGCGTGGATTTGCCCAAGTCATGGGTCGTTCCCAGCAGCCAGGCCGCGCGTCGAAACTCCGCCGTTACCTGTTCATTGACAAGCGAAATGGATTCACGCTCGGGCTTGTATCTGCAATCGTGCAAAGCCATCAGCGTGCGCGAACGGATACTCGCATTGGGGTGACGGATCAATCCCTCCAAAACGTGGATCGCCGCCTGACTCTTAATATTTGAGCAGGCACGGATCAACCGCAAATGGATGCGCCTGTGCAAGCTCTCGTCTTTAAGCGATGCAATAATGGCTGGCAGGGCTTCGTTCCCACCAATGGTTAAAGCGTTGAAAGCCAGGCTACGCGTTTGTGGAGACCCCAATGCAGGGATGATCGATAGATATAGTTCAGCCCGGCGTATTTTCGTAGCCGCACGCAATGCAGATCGTTTAACGTTCAAGTCTTCGTCGTTCAACAGCGGCAAAAGAACTTCCCAAAGGGAGGGGTTTGTTGATTCAGCGATCAGTTCAGAAGCTTCGATGCGTTCTGTGTTGATATTTGATCTTGCCAGCAATTCAAGTCGCTCATACGCCTTTGTCTTTTTGTTTTCTGCGGAAGAACGCAGTGAGCCAATCATGGCTCCGCGTTTTGTGGATGTGTCTTCTTGAGCAAGTAAATTTAACGCTGTATTGGAATCTGCGCCAAGTACGATCAATGCGCAAGATGCGGTTTCACGTACCTTTGGGTCATCTTCCAATTTCAACTGCGTTTGAATGACAGGCAGAAGCACAGAGAGTTTCAGTCGTTCTGCGCGTTGGATGGCATCCCGCCGCACTTCGGGAATTTGTGAACGTATCGAAGCGGCGAGGTCCATGGACAGGGTATCGCTTTCGCCTTTTTCCAACAAGTCGAGCGCGTAGATGACTTCGGAGGCGTGATTGCTTTTTAAAGCATTGCGGACGATCTGGATACTGGAGGAATCGGTCAACAAGATGCCTTTGTCACCGAAACGACGTTTGTGCAGAGCTTCGGTCAGCGCCACAGGATAAGCACGAATGAGTGCTACGCAAATGCCGATCCAGATGACGCCAGCAACGAGGTATATGTAGGTGAGTTGAATGGCGTTGAATTTTAGGATGGTGTTGAATAGTAGCAACAGCCCGCCTGCCAAGCCAATGGCAAGCGGTTGGATGATGCCTTCGGTGATGGTCTGTGCTCGTACACGCATCCGTTCGTGAATGGGTTGATACAACACATTCGATGCAGTTTGGTCGAGCGAGAAGCCCAAGCCTTCATTGATAAATTTCCCAGCGACTGCCAACCAAAAGAGCAGGGACAATGTCTGCGGGTCTACTGTGCCTGTCACTGCCAATGCTGCCATGCAGAGAACTGTCAGTGTAGGGGTGGCTAAGAGACCGGCACGCAAGCCAAAACGAGAGATGATGCGCCCGGTCAGGAACATATCTGTGATGAAGCCAAGCAAGCCGGTGAGTCCGAAGAATCCACCAATGAAGCCCGCCATCCCATCTGCAGTGGGGTATTGCAAAGCCGCGCGGTCGTAGAAGACATTATCGAGAATGAAATAGGAAATGCGCCAGAGGGTGATAAGCGCAAAAATGAGTACGATATAACGAATGCGGAAAAGTTGTAGGATGGAAGTTTGTTGGGGCTGACCTTCGATCACTTCGGGCGCGGCTTGGGTGCTTGGGTTCGAGCGAATGACGAGTTGCTGCAAAAAGAAAGCGATCAATAAACAGGCGGCAATGACGAAGTAAAGATTTTCGGTGCCAATGGCGTTGACCAATGGGGTTGTGAATGGACCCATCACCACGTATGCCAGCCATGAACCGGCATTCATCAACCCGAAGATGCGTTTGCCCTGGCGGATGTCGAAGATATTGCCAGCGAGAGTCCAAAAGGCGGTGACGGTGAGATTGACCAGCGTTTGCGACCAGATCGGCAATGCCAGCAGTAGCCACTTTGAATGTGTAAATGCAAGACCGATGCGTAATGCGATACTGCCGACCAAAACGAAAAGCACACTCAGAATCAAAAAGCGCGCCAATGAGGTGCGCTCGGAGATCTTTAGAAAAATTGCGGTGATGGATGAAACGATGATCGCAATGCCAAGATAGATGTATGGCATTGCGGTCGAGTCCCATACGGTGAAGAACAACGCCAGCGAAGCGGATTGTACGAAGAGCATAGCGGCGCCCATGAAAAAATATTGGGCGAGCATGAGGAAGACATTGCGTTCTTCACCAGCGCGAATGTTGAGGATCGTTAGGATGCGGGACTTCATGAGGCATATATTTTACCTGTGATTACGGCGTATAAAAGAAACGATATAATCTAAAGATGACAATGCGAATTTGCATTCTTAGTGATGAAGCAATAGAAGATTACAACCCCGCTCCCTTGTTAAGCGGATTCGATTGGGAGTTTGTGACTGTTGAGCAGCCCGTGGTGGAATTTATTCGCAAACTGCATACAGAAAAAAACTTTGATGTGTATTTGAATATCTACGAAGGGGAAGATGCCAACGATTTCTCTGGTGCAGACTTGATCTGCGAGATGGAACGGCTCAACCTCGCTTTTACCGGGTCTGACCTGAAATTTTATAGCGTCAACCGAGAGCAAATGCAATCTGCTGCTGAGCAGTATGGAGTGCGCTTTGCGCGCGGTTTCAATGCAAAGACCGAAACAGACTTGGATGCTGCTCTTGAATTGACCTTCCCGCTTATCGTCAAACACCCAAATAGTTTTGCTAGCGAAGGGCTTTTGCCTGAATCAAAGGTTTCTTCTGTTGAGGAATTGCGGGCTCAATTTTTACGCAATCAAAAAGAATATGGCTCCGCTCGGGTGGAGGAATTCATTGAAGGGCGCGAAGTGACCTGTCTGGTAGTGGATAACCCGGAAGATCTTTCTGCTCCATTTGCGTATTTGCCTGCGGAAATTAAATTTCCAGAAGGCGAATCGTTTTTGCACATTGAGGTGAAGTGGTTCAACTGGGGAACGTTCATCGTTCCGTTGGAAGATGCGGAATTGATTCCACGAGTGCAGGCGGTTGCCAAAGAAATGTACCTCGCCATGCAGGGGACAGGCTACGCCCGCGTGGACATGCGCATCCGCCCGAATGGCGAGATCGTGGTGCTCGAAATCAATCCTAATTGCGGCATCTTGTATTACGGACCCGATGACCGTGGACCAGCAGACCTGCCCATCTCGTGGGATAAAGATGGGCATTATGGTTTTCTTGACCGAATCTGCCGGTCTGCGATCTTGCGCCAGAGATTGCGTAGAAGTTAATTAGACCTCATTTGTAGGGCGGGTTTTTAACCTGCCATGCGCTATAGAGTAGAAAAGCATCAGGCTAAATGCCTGACCTACGATTGATTTTTCGCAAGAGGCATGTTTTATTTACGCCTTGGTCGCAACCATCGTCCGCCGAGGACGAGAGATAATAAAACAAATGCGACAGAGACCCAGGTAAATGTGGTGTTATCTGTTGCAAGACCAACCCCCAAAAATGCCAGCCCAAGAATTAAGAAAACGGTTGAGGCATTGCGTTTGTTGAATTTCATGGTTTCCATACCTGTACTTCTGAATAATCGTCGAAACTTCCATCAAATAGCGTAGATGGTTTTCCGTTTAATGTCTGTTCGAAGAAGGCGACTAAATAGGCGTTGACGATCTCGGTCACACGCGCGCCATTGAGCGGACCTTTCAGCCCCAACTGCGGCGCAATGGGGGAGAAGAGCGGCAGGTCACTAAAATCAAAATGCTTGGTGCCATCAATGCTAATCACACCGAGGCTTTCTTCTGCATTCGGGTGAAATTGCCAGAAGAAACGGTTGCTAATACTTTCGGTATCGTCGCGCCAGCCTTGTGAGAACATATAGAACGAAGGTTGAGAAACTCCATTATCAATCACTTCTGCCGAAACGGGACGCATGAACGGGTCCATGCCGAGCACGGCTTTGCAGCGCGAGTCTGTGCCGCAGAATTGGATCACACCGCCGCCGCCCGTGGAATGTCCGTAGGCGCCGACGCGTTCCAGGTCTAGTTTCCCGGCGAAGGGACTGTTCGTATCACTGTTGGCTTCGGTAAGAAAATCCAGCGTGTCTTTCATGTCGCCAGCCCATTGGTCCACAAGGATACGGGCAGTGTCTTCATAATTTGGCTCGCGACCATTTGCGGGTAAAGCCTTGGGATTGTTCGGCGCGATGGTGCCATCTGGGAAGACCGTGGTGACAGCGCCATAGGTATGCTGCATGCCAACGACGACATATCCACGGCTTGCCAGTTCCAGCGCTTGCCCGGCGTTTTGTGAATTGAATCCG
>JAFLCF010000142.1 GCA_017303735.1 Anaerolineae bacterium | reverse complement strand
AAAAAGGTGCCGCCGCCTGCCAGCATGGGGGGGACATGCTGAGCAGAGCGGCGGCTGACACCAGAATACCAATAAAAGGGAGGGCAGGTGTCGTTAGAGATAATATACACCTTTTTTATCCATATTGTATTAAATCCATATAAGACATAAGTACTAATCTCTCTGATCAAACAACTTCATCCATTCTGCCACCTCTTGTGCTGAAATGGTTTGACCTTCATTTGTTTGTTTTGTATCTGCTGTAAGGGCAGATCTGATTTGTCTTACAAATTCTTCTGAGCGGATAAAACCCGCCTGATGAATCCTTGCCGCGCTTTGTACTTCATGATCCGATGAAACTACCACCCAATTCTTTGCCTCTTTCCCCATCGCCTCCAATCGTTTGCGAATGGCAGCATCTGCAGATTGACCCAGCCTTACAAAATGAGCTTTGATTCTGCCCAGTTTGCGCATGCCAGCCTGCCCGGCGGGAGCGCCGTCAAAGTAGACTTCGACCTGTTGTCGCCGAATCCGTGCAAAGTCTTGTAAGAGGCGCACGAGTTCCAATTCATCATCAGGTTCGTCGAGGCGTAATCCCAGTTTGGGGATCAAATTATGTCCATCGATCAGAAAAGGCATACGTTGATTTTACGTGGGTTGGATGTGTGCCGGGTTAAAAAAGTAGACCTTCAATAGCGCCCACTATTGAAGGTCATCAGGAGAATGCAGCCTGAGAAGGCTTGTTATGCAGATTCCAAAACTTTTGTAGTTACATCAAAAACGGGGGGATGTTCAAGGGTTTTCTTCACCTTGCACAACTCTGCCGAACGGATCAACGCCGCATGATATTGCTCAGGGAAAGAAGGCGGCACCTGAATTTCCAGGTCGATCTTATCCATCATGCCATTTGCAGGGTTCGCGTAATTGCGTTGAACAATGCGAATGCCTTCGGTGGGCAAATTGCGCTGACGGCAAAAGCCCAAAACATAAATGCCTGCACAGGTGCCAATGGATGCCAGAAATAACTCGAAAGGCATCGGCGCTGTATCATCGTTGGGTTGGTCAGTTTGTACGGTATGACCGCGGAAGTGGGCATCCACTTTTTGCCCGCCGGGGAAGTCTATGATCATTTCCATGGGAAGTTCCTCCAAATTATTTGTTGTGATACAAGTTGGATGCCCCTCCCAGTGGAGATGATACAAACTTTCGTCTTATATTTAGCATGACGTTTGTCATCTCTGGCAGATATGCACCATATCTACTCCACATACGTATATATTCCCATGTGCAAGCCGTCGATGGTTCAAAAGACGATTCCGAATATAATGAACCTACAACTCAAAGGAGAAACAACATGAATGAGAAAAAATCTTCCGATATTATCGTCTCTCAGCAGGGTGGTGTGGTCAAGAACCTCATGAATCAGTTCAAGCTGATCTTTCGCCTCATCGGCGATAAACGCGTGAGCTTTCTTGCCAAACTGGTTCCCTTGGGAGCCTTCGCGTATTTGCTCATGCCCGCCGACCTCGCGCCGAACGTCGTCCTGCCGGTCATTGGCGTGGTCGATGATGCTGCCATTCTCTGGCTTGGCTCCTACATCTTCACCGAGCTCTGCCCGCCTGATGTCGTCGAGGAACATATGAAATCACTAGCTGGCAATATGAAGCCGAATGATGCCAATGATGATATCGTCGATGGTGAGACAACCGAAGTAAAAGAATAAATGCGACGACTACTCATCCCCTTATTGTTAACTGTACTGGCTTGTGGTGGGAATGGCATCCCCGGACCTACTGCCACGCCTCTTCCTCCAACGGAAGTTGTTTCAGCCCCGCAGACTGAATCTCAGCCCCAGCCGGATACCGCCATTCCACCGCCGACAGAAATTCCCACAACGAACGCCAGCCAATTCCCCGATCCGAATGCCTTCGCATGGGTTCCCATCGTAGACGGTTTGACCCGCCCCGTAGACCTGCAATCAGCTTTTGACGGCTCCGGGCGTTTGTTCGTCATCGAAAAATACGGCGCGATTCGCGTTGCCAAAGATGGGCAGCTGCTTGACCAGCCTTTTCTGAATATCGACGACCGCGTGAATGATGAAAGCAACGAAATGGGCTTGCTGGGTCTTGCCTTTCACCCAAACTATGAACAGAATGGCTATTTCTACGTCAACTACACTGGTGAAGGCGGGCATACCCGCATCTCGCGTTTCACCGCCAGTGGGGACGTTGCCGACCCGAACAGTGAGCAAGTGCTGATGGTCATAGACCAGCCCTTTCCGAATCACAACGGCGGCGGCGTGGTTTTCGGACCTGACGGGTATTTTTACCTCGGGCTGGGTGATGGCGGTGCGGGTGGCGACCCATTCAAGAACGGACAGAACCTTGATGCCTTGCTTGGCAAGCTCTTGCGCATCGACGTGAACAACGGCGACCCATATGCCATCCCTGCTGATAATCCATTTGGGAACGAAGTTTGGGCGTATGGTCTGCGCAACCCCTGGCGCTTCTCGTTTGACCGTGCCACCGGCGATCTGTGGATCGGCGATGTGGGTCAAGGGGAATGGGAAGAAGTGGACTACCTCCCGGCAGGCTCGCCCGGCGGCGCGAATTTTGGCTGGAGTATTATGGAAGGCAGCTACGGGTACGATGGTGAAGCTCAACCCGGCTTGCTGCTCCCTGCCGCAGAGTACAGCCACTCTAACCCGTATAGCGGATGTTCCGTAACTGGCGGCTATGTCTACCGCGGCGCGATGCCCGAATGGAACGGCGTGTATCTGTATGGCGATTATTGCGAGGGCACGGTATGGGGGCTGACTCTGCTCAATGGGCAGTGGCAGTCTCAGGTCCTGTTCGAGACGGATCTTCGCATCACATCCTTTGGCGAAGATGAAGCAGGCGAGCTGTATCTCGTCAGCGATACGGGGGCGGTTTACATCCTTGCAAGAAAATAAAGACTTATCACATCCGTAATAGGTGGTTTGTCATTCCAGTTCAGGACGCCTGTCACTAGTGTGGCAGGTGTTTTGCATTTAAACTAATATCATCGGAGTCAGGAGGCAGTTATGGCAAAGAAGGTTTGGCAAGTTGAAAAAACCAAGTACTGCGAACGTGTGCAGGACACCATCGCCATCGAAGTCGAGGTTGTATACCCGGCGGAACAACTGCCCATGCAAGCCCCCCGCATTCAAGCCCGGCGCTGTTCGAAAGCATTGGAATGCAATTGTCTCGAACACCCCGCCTGCTCGTTGAGCGGAACAAACCCTGACGTTGACCCTGTTGAATAGAACAGCCGAAACGCTGTTCATCCAAACTCTCTCTCCTCCCTCTGAGTTGGTCTAAAGGCTACGCCGCGCACTGCGCGGCGTAAGCCGTTAAATAGGGTTAGGTTTCTTCTTTTTCAAGTTTTCTAGTGAGCAAGAGTAACAGGGTGGAAACTAAAATAAGAACAACCGAGAGGGAAAGCGCCACCCCAATATTACGCTCAAATCCGAGATAGATCGCCATGGGCATGGTTTGTGTGATTCCTTCAAGATTTCCCGCAAAAAGAATCGTCGCACCAAATTCGCCGAGGGCGCGTGTCCATGTCAGAATCGCGCCGCTGATGAGGGCGCGCCCAGCCAAGGGCAGCATTACAGATCGAAAGACCTGCCATTGATTCGCACCTTCTACATTGGCAGCTTCTTCGAGCTGTTCATCCACTTCGGCGAAGCCGATCCGTGCCGAGCGGATGTAAAGAGGGGCAGCCACAAAAAGTTGAGCAAGTACCACCGCTGCCGTTGTAAATGGCAAACTAATGCCGACTTCACTCAGCAAGGAGCCGAAGAGTCCGCGGCGACCAAAAGCGATCAACAAGGCAAGCCCAGCTACTGAAGGCGGTAAGACAATGGGCAGGTCGATCAGCAATTCAAGCGCGGTTTTGAAGCGGAACTTCCAACGGGCGAGCATGTATGCCAAAGGCGTGCCAAGTAGAATGGCAAAAAATGTGGTGATGGTGCTGGTAATAAGACTCAGACGCAGGGCTTTGAAGGCTTGCTCAGAAAATGCATTGGTAAAGAAATCATCCCCGATCGAGCGGATCAAGATGGCGGAAAGCGGCAATAGAAATAAAGCCAACATAAAAATGCTGGGGAGGATAAACAGCCATTTTGAACGTGAAGAGAATAGTTTCATGGATTAAAAAATCGCGGGAGGTCTTCCTCCCGCGACCGATATTACCCTGTTTATGGTTGTGGACCAAAACCCCATTTTGCCAGAATGGCTTGACCTTCATCTGAAAGGACATAATCAATGAAAGCCTGGGCGAGGTCCGCGTTTTCAGATTCCACCAGTGGAGCGATGGGATACTTGGCAATGACGTTCAACTCGGCGGGGATTTCAATGGACTTCAATTCAGGGGCAGCGACAGCGTCTGAGGTGTATACGATGCCCGCATCGGCTTCGCCTAATTGAACTTTGGATACCACCTGTTTGACGTTATCTTCATTGGAGACCACATTTGCGAGGACCTTGTCTTTGAAATCAGCACCAAAGGAACCGTTCATGAGGTCAAGTGATTGGCGGGCGTAATTGCCGACTGGCACTTCTTCTGCGGCTAGTACGATCTTTACACCTGATTTCGTGAGATCTTCGAGTGTTTCCAAACCAGCAGGGTTATTCGCCGGAAGGATGACAACCAGTTTGTTCGTGAGGAAAACTTGCTTGGCATCTTCTGCAATGAATTTCCCTTCAATGGCAGCGTCCATTTCTTTGCCGCTGGCAGAGGCGAAGATATCGGCTGGGGCGCCTTCTTCAATTTGAGTGCGTAGCGCTTGTGACCCGGCGAAGTTGAAGGTGACGGTCACACCGGGGTTCACGGTTTGGAAGTTCTCACCGATTTCAGTGAACGCATCGGTGAGAGATGCGGCGGCGAAGACGTTTAGAGTTGCTTGGGTGACAGGAGCAGTTACCGGCGTGGCTTGAGCGGTTGTACATCCTGCAAGCAACAAGGCGAGCAAGAGGGCGATGTGTAGATGGCGTCTCATTTCTCCATCCTTGAAATATGAAATTGAGTTCGTATCTCCGACATCCAGGTTTCGATCAGTTTCATTTGTTGGAGGCGAAGGTCGAGGCTTAAGCGGTTGTAGGTTTGTTCGGGCGGGAGGTGTTCGATCAAGGTTTCGAGTTGCTCGACCTTGGAATTAATTTCGATTAATTGCGAGTGATAAATTTGCGGCAGGGTCTCAGGGCGGTATAGATTTGCAAAATACAGGCGTGTGAGAAATTCCAGGCGAATGGAGCGGGCGGTGGAGCTGATGTCGGTTTCGAGCCATTCGAAGAAGCGTTTGCGTCCGCTGGCGGTGATGTGCAACATTTGGCGGGCAGGCAGTTTCTCCTGTGCGACCATACGGGCAGAAATATCGCCGCGGGTTTCAAGCCGTTTCAAAATGGCATACGCCTGGCTTTGACTTAAATGCCAAACCTGCCCAAGCTCGGTGGTGAGACGTTGGTGCAGGTCGTAGCCGTGGCAGGGCTTTTCAATCAGAAAGCCCATGAGCGCAAATTCGGGGGAGAGGTTGCCACTGTGGTGTTCTTTTTTATTCATATATACTCACTGAGTGAGTATATATGAATTTAAGTGATTCTGCAAGACATTTTTTGATGCCTTAAATTTTTTAAAAATGGTATTCGACTTGTCTATAGCGCCTTTCTTGTAAAAGGGTTGAATCTAATGTAGAATCCTTCCATGGAACAAGTTATTGATCAAGAAGCCATCGATCTTTTGTTCGTTGAACAACTGCAAGACAGTCCCGCCCCTCTCTTGAAAATATTACACGCCTTCCACGAACGAGATGGATACATCTCAGAGAGTGCCTTGCGTGCAATCTCTACAAGTATGGGGGTTCCCCTTGCCGACCTGTTCGGCACAGTCACTTTTTATCATCACTTCAGCCAGCAAGAGAACGGGTTCAACAAACCGCGGGTTTGTACGGGACCCGTTTGTCGTTTAAATGGCGGGCATGAATGTCTTTCTGCGTTGGCAGAACAAGGTGCTACGTCGATGCCGTGTGCAGGGCGATGTGATGAACCGGTTCCGGTGTTGATCGGCAATGAGCAATGGGTGGGCGATGCGCAGGGCAACCTGACTCGCAAGTCCACGCCTGTGCCGCCGGTGAACCCTGGCAAGATCGAAGAGTGCGTCTTTGCGCAGATCCGAGAGCCCGAGCGTGGCACCCTGCCCGGGTACCGCCGAACAGGTGGTTATGAAGGTCTGATGCGCGCCGTCAAAGAGATGACGCCCAAAGATGTGATCGAACATATCAAAGCCAGTAAGTTGGCGGGGCGCGGCGGGGCGGCGTTCCCAACCGGTGTGAAGTGGCAAGCTGTGGCTGATGCGCCAGGTGAACCAAAGTCTATTGTTTGTAATGCAGACGAAGGCGAACCGGGTTGTTTCAAAGACCGCGCGATCATGGACTACGACCCGTTTGCCGTGATCGAAGGCATGACCCTCGCCGGGTATGCTACGGGTGCGGCGCGCGGAATTATTTATTTGCGTTACGAATATCCCGAAACGAATCTTTTGTTGGAAAAAGCCATCGCCGATGCGTATGCCGCGAATTTGCTTGGCAAGAATATTTTAGGCTCGAACTTTAATTTTGAATTGTATGTGCGGCGCGGCGGCGGCGCGTACATTTGCGGTGAAGAAGGCTCGCTGCTCAATAGCCTTGAGGGCAAGCATCCCTTCCCGCGCAATCGTCCGCCTTTCCCTGTGACACACGGATTTGAGAATCTGCCGACGGCGGTAAACAATGTGGAAACGCTGGCAGCGGCGGCTCAGATCATGCGACATGAGCCAGAGTGGTACACCAAATTGGGACTAAACGGTCACGCCGGTACCAAAGTTGTTTCTCTTTCAGGAGATGTTCAACGCCCCGGAAACTACGAAGTGCCGTTCGGTTTGCCGTTGAAGACTCTGCTGTACGATTGGGCAGGCGGACCCAAGCCCGGGCGCACATTCCAAGCCGTGACGATGGCTGGACTCTCCGGCGGTTTTCTGGCGGGTGAAGACCTCGAAACCGCGACAATTGATGAACCCAGCATTCGCAGCAAAGGCTCGATGCTCGGCGCGGCAGGTATGATCGTGCTCGATGACAGCCGCGATATGATCGCAGTAACTCATAATGCAATGGAATTCTTTGCGCATGAATCCTGCGGCAAATGTTTCCCCTGCCGTCTTGGAACTCAGCGTTTGACTGAACGATTATCTGGTGAAGGTCCCATGCAGTTGCAGGTCTGGTTGGAAGAAGTCAATGATATGAATGCAGCGATGAAATCCTTCAGCGCTTGCGGCTTGGGCATGGCGGCACCCTTGGTGATCGAAAGCCTGATCAAGCAATTCCCTGCCCGCGTGCAGGAATTCGTGGAAAAGAGGTGAGCCATGGCTGATAACGAACTCACCATGAAGTTAGACGGCAAAGATGTGCCGTTCACGCAAGGCGAAACCATTTTTGATATCGCCCAGCGTAATGATGTTTTCATCCCAACTTTATGCTTTGACCCGCGCCTCAAACCGTTCGGCTCCTGCCGTATGTGCGCCGTGGAAATCAAAGGGATGAAGAACCCGGTCGCCTCTTGTACGACGGCGGCAACGGCTGGCATGGAAGTGAACACCGTCACTGATGTTTTGGAGAAGCACCGCAAGACCTTACTGGAAATGGTCGTTTCGGAAAACCGCGAGTTGGAAGTCTCTCCATTGCGCGGCGTGGCTTCGCAGGAACTTTCCATTTTGGTGGAAAAATACGGTGCGAAGACAGGTCGCTTCAAGGGCGCGCAATCGGGTCATAGCAGACTCGATGACAAGAATCCGTTCATCTTGCGCGATTATGATCTGTGCATTTCCTGCTATCGTTGTGTGCGCGTCTGCGCTGAGCAGGAAGGCGACTACGCCATCAGTGTGATGAACCGCGGATTCCATACTCAGATCACCACCGAGTTCAACTTGGAACTGCGTTCCTCGGCTTGTACCTTCTGCGGTCAATGCGTGCAGACTTGCCCGACGGGCGCGTTGGCAGATAAAAAAGCCTTACGACATGCTTAGTTTATAAGCTCTGTTAGGGGCTTAGCCCCTAACAGAGCGGTGTTTATTGTTTAAAAGTAAGAAGGAGTAAAGATATGGCGCTACTACAAGAATTACGTGAATTGCCTCTCATCAACTCGGGCGTGAAAAAGACTCGCACTGTCTGCGGATACTGCGGCGTGGGTTGCTCAGTGGATATCCTTAGCAAGGATGATCACATCATCGGCGTGCAGCCTGCCATGGATGGTCCTGCCAATTTGGGCGCGCTCTGCGTGAAGGGACAGTTTGCCTATGACTACGTCCATCACCCGGATCGGTTGAAAAAACCGCTCGTCCGCCGCGAAGATGGCAAACTGCATGAGACCACCTGGGAAGAAGCCTTGCAAGTGGCAGCCGATGGCTTCCGCAACGTGGAGCAGAAGTATGGACGCCACGCCATTTACGGCGTCTCCAGCGGACGCACTCCCACCGAAGCCGATTACCTGATGCAGAAATTCATCCGCGCCGGGTTCGGCACCCATAACATAGACAACTGTAGCCGTGCCTGACACGCGCCCACTGTCGCCGGTCTGGCGGCAACCATCGGTCGCGGTGCCATGTCGAATCCCTTGTCTGACCTGGAAAAGGCAGATGTCTATTTCTGCATTGGCACAAACATGACGGAATGCCACCCTGTGGCGGCAACCCGTATGAAGAAAGCATTGACACGCGGTTCCAAACTCATCGTGGCAGACCCGCGTTACATCAAACTGGCAGAGATGTCTGATCTCTATCTGCCTCTGCGCGTCGGTACTGATGTGGCGTTATTGCTTGGCATGGCGCATGTCATCGTCCGCGAGAATCTGCTGGATCATAGGTTCATCGAAGAACGCACCACTGGCATCGAAGAATACATTGCCCACGTCAAACAATTCACACCCGAATGGGCTTCTGAGATCACAGGCGTACCCGTCAAGGATATTGAAAAAGCTGCGATCATGTATGCGAGTGCCGACAAAGCCTCCATCTATTACACGCTCGGCATCACCGAACACATCTGTGGCGTGGACAACGTTCAAAGCTTGAGCAATCTCGCCTTGATGACGGGTCATTTGGGAAGAGAAGGCTGCGGCATCAATCCGCTGCGTGGGCAGAATAACATTCAGGGTGCGGGTGATGCAGGAACCGCTCCGAGTGATTACCCCGGCTATCAGTCTGTGCTCAAGCCGGAGAACCGCGAAAAATTCGAGAAGGCGTATGGTCGCCCGATGGATGCTGAGAAAGGCATCACCAAAGTGACCGCACTGGAGATGTGCGGCGAAGGCATCCACGCGATGTTGATCGATGGCGAGAATACGGTCGTTTCCGATCCTGATCGTGCTCATTGTGAACACGCTCTGGGCAAGTTGGATTTCCTTTGCGTGATCGATATCTTCTTAACCGAGACCGCTGAATTAGCAGACGTGGTTTTGCCTGCCACCTCGTGGGGCGAAACGGATGGAACCTTTGCCAGCACCGAACGCCGCATCCAACGCGTGCGTGCGGCGGTCACTCCGCCCGGAGAAGCCAAACCCGATTGGTGGATTCTAAGTGCGCTTGCAAACACGATGGGCTTCCAGGGCTTTGAATACGATTCGCCTGCCGAAGTCTTCAACGAAATTTGCAGCCTTGTTCCCATCTATGCCGGTGTGGACTGGGACTTGATCGACGGCGGTCAATATCAGTGGCCCATTCCGTATAAGGGTCACCCCGGTACGCCGCGCCTGCATGAAGATGGCTTCAGCAATGGACGTGCCATCCTGCGTGCCATTGGTTATCGTGACCCGGCTGAAGTGGTGGACGATGAATTTCCCATCTGGCTTACCACCGGTCGCCGTTTGCAGAATTATCACACCCGCACACAGACCGGGCGCTCCTCGGGCATTGAATATCTTGCGCCCGAAGAATATTTGGAAGTCCATCCCGACAATGTCAAGAAGTGGGGGCTGACGGATGGCGGCTGGGCGAAGATCACGAGTCGACGCGGCGAGATCAAGATCAAAGTTAAAGCCACGTCGCGTTCTCCGCGTGGAACCGTTTTCGCCAGTTTCAGTTATGCAGATACGCCCGTCAACATCCTCACCGGCTCCGGGTATGACCCCGAGACGCACACCGCCGAGATGAAAGTCTGCACGGTTCGTGTGGAAGCAGTGTAAGAAACCCAACGCCCAAAAAGTCAAAACGGAGACCGGCGAAATTCCCGGTCTCCGTTCGTTTTATTCGCAAAGAAGGTACGCATGACTCGCTTTAATAAGAAAAAACAAATGATCTGGACGTATGATAACGGCAAGCCTCAACGCCGCAAAGACATCCTCGCCACGGAAGAGCCGATGGAGATCCTTTTGCGCGCCGGAGACAAACAGCAGACAGTTGCCATCACCATGCGCACCCCCGGCAACGACTATGAACTCGCCGCGGGCTTTCTCTACAACGAAGGGATTTTGCTCCGCAAAGACGAGATCACCGGCATGACCTATTGCGTAGACGGCAACCAGCAGGAATACAACTCGCTTCGGATTCAGCTGACAGCTGATTCCATGCCCGAGCTTAAGCAACTCGAACGGCATTTCTTCACCAACAGCGCCTGCGGCGTTTGCGGCACCACCATGCTGGATGATATTGGCGAACGGAATTTGCCGCCACTCCCGAACGGACCCATCGTCTCGCCTGAGTTGATCACATCTTTGCCAGAAAAACTTCGCAGTGCGCAAGACCTCTTTGAATCCACTGGCGGACTCCACGCTGCAGCCTTATTCGACCTTGAAGGCAATCTCCTCGCCGTGCGCGAAGATGTAGGTCGCCATAATGCCTTGGATAAATTGATCGGTTGGGGTTTGCTCAACGACAAACTTCCGTTCCACGATAAAGTCTTAATGGTCAGCGGACGTGCCAGCTATGAACTATTGCAAAAAAGTTTTTCAGCGGGCATCTCAGTCTTCTGTGCTGTATCTGCACCGAGCAGCCTGGCAGTGGAATTTGCCGAACGCTTTGGCATTACCTTGATCGGCTTCCTGCGCGGACAGCGTTTCAACGTCTACGCCAATGTGCAGCGCATGCAAGCCGAAGAACCTGTATTTTCAAATTGACAATTCCACTTGCGTTTGATATAAAACATCCAAGACGTTTCAGCCTCTCGGTAAGAGAGGCTGTTTTCTTGCTACAGGATTTTGTTTTGAATATGGAATCAGAGATCAC
>JAFLCF010000141.1:10084-11649 GCA_017303735.1 Anaerolineae bacterium | reverse complement strand
GTGGTAAGATACAAATGTTCCTTGAAACCACTTCATCAGAGAGAATGCCATGAAACGTTTTATTGCCATTGCGGGAAACATCGGTGTTGGAAAATCTACCCTCGTCAAAATGCTTTGCGACCAAATGAGCTGGGACCCGTTCTATGAGCCGGTCACACAAAACCCGTATCTTTCGGATTTTTACAAGAATATGTCTGCCTGGGCGTTCCATTCACAGGTCTTCTTTTTGACCCACCGTTTACGCTCACACTTCAACCTTGCCAGCCATCCCAATTCGGTCATTCAAGACCGCAGTGTCTATGAAGATGCGGAGATCTTTGCTCACAACCTGTATCAGCAGGGCAATATGACCGACCGTGATTATCAGACCTACCGTGACCTGTATGAGACCGCTGTGCAGTTCCTGCCGCCGCCAGACCTGGTCATCTACCTGCGCGCCTCAGTGGATACACTCATGAACCGCATCAGCAACCGCGGACGTGACTACGAGCGCACCATCAGCTCTGAATACTTGCAGAACCTGAATGACCTCTACGAAGGTTGGATCGAAAATTTCACACTTTGCCCCGTGCTTGCCGTCCCTGCCGATGACTTGGATTATGTTGCCCACAATGGTCACTTGCGCTTGATCGTCTCGAAGATCGAAGCGAAGCTCACCGGCAAAGAAGAAGTTGTCTTCGAGCCGGAAGAAGTGGCAAGAGCGGCGGAGGACTAAGGAACAAGGGATAAGAAATGAGAAACGAGTTGTGAGATCACTCCACAACTCGTTTCTTTTTTCTCGTTACTCTTAACTCATTACTTATTACTTCTAACTTCCCACTTACGCCTTCCCCAACACCATCGCAAGCAACGCCATACGCACATACAAACCATATTCCATCTGACGGAAGTAGGCGGCGCGGGGATCATCATCGAAGTCGGTGGAGATTTCACCCACACGCGGAAGCGGGTGCATAACTGCCATTTCCTTTTTCGCGGCTTTCATGATCTGGGGGTCAATGACATAAGCGCCCTTCACTTTTTCATAATCAGCCGGGTCTTCAAAACGTTCCTTCTGAACGCGGGTGACATACAGAATGTCTGTTTCGGGCAGCACCTTTTCAAGCGAAGTAAATTCTGCCTGCGGCACACCTTTTGCACCGACCTCGTCCATAACTTCTTTCGGCATCTTCAAAATATCGGGTGAGACGTAATTCAGCTTGATATTGCTGAACTGCGAAAGCAATCGCGCCAGCGAGTGGACGGTGCGCCCATACTTCAAGTCACCGAGCATGGTCACAGTTAGGTTATCGAGGCGACCGAGTTCTTCCATGATGGTGAAGGTATCGAGCAATGCCTGCGTGGGATGCTCACCCACTCCGTCACCTGCGTTGATGACCGGTTTCTTGGCAGCCTTCGCCGCAATCGCCGCGGACCCGGTTTCGGGATGGCGCAGAACGATCACATCGGCATAGCATTCCAAGGTACGGATGGTATCGGGCAGGCTCTCCCCTTTTGAGACGGATGAATATTTCACTTCACTGATCGGAATGACCGAGCCGCCCAGGCGTTCCATCGCCGCCGTG
>JAFLCF010000141.1:0-9957 GCA_017303735.1 Anaerolineae bacterium | reverse complement strand
ATTCAAGGTCGTCACGGCTGAATTGCTTGACGGAAATAATGTCCTTGCCGTACCAATCGGCATTCTTGTTTTCGCCAAAAGGCAAATGGGGGTTGGTGGAAGTTGTTGGCATTTCTTTAGTCTCCTGGATCTTGAGTTGGTGATTGACAGCTATTAAGAAAAAAGCCTGACAATTAATTGTCAGGCTTTTTGAGAACGATGATAGAAAACGAAGAAGGCGTCCCGTTGGGACTTGTCTAACAAATGGCGGTGCGGATATCTTCGAAACATCGGCGCGATTATACTCGCATTTATAAACCTGTCGATGGTTCAGCATCCAGTCCGTTGGCGTTGGCGATCTCTTCAAGCATGATCTCAATTTCATCAAGGAAGTGATCGAGCCCGGCAACTTTATCAGCGAAACCTTCGCGCAACCCGAGCGAGTCACAGGCTTGTTCCCAAAACTTGAGATGGTCACCGGATAATACAGCGGCGGATAAGGTCCAGGTATGCAGGGCAGGCCAGAGCGCGGAAAGAGGCGTGTCACTATCCAAGAGCGCTTTGATGCCTTTCTCGTAATAGTTCAAGCGCGCAGGATGAATCCGCGCATCCACACCGGGAGTTTCAGAAGCCAATTTGAAAGCATGCTTCCAATCGTTGAGCCAGGTCTTGATCTTTTCGGCATCCACTTGGGTTGCACCGAGCAACCCATAAACGGTAGTGACCATGCCAGGCTTTTGGGCGGCTTCGGCACGCGCAGGGAAATCAAGCAGAAGGCGACGCTCCCAAATGGGCGGACCGCTCAACTCCACAACGGCATTGACCGCGTGAAAAAGCGACTTCATGTATTTGCGAATTTCTTTGGGACCCACTTCACCATCGTGTTCAGAAATATCAAACCAATTTCCACGCCCATGCGAAAGGAGCGTGCGGCAGCGTTGCAGCATCAGCGGCGGTTGTTCAAACTCAAAGCCCGCCCGCAGACTGGCTTGCACGAAGTCGAAAAATTTTTCGCGTTCATATAAAAGGACCGGGTCATACATCTCATAGCCCAACCACGGATCACCGCGTAACTCGCGTGGCGATTTGAATTCGTCTTTGGCGCGGCGGCTGATGTCGATGTGGAAATCAGGTGTGAGCTTTACGAACTCGCGCGATTTCATCGGCGTAGTTTTGTGAACGAAAACAATGTCGATGTCGGCAGTTCCGCCCAGCATGGGTTCGCCGCGCAAAGAACCAGTAAGATAGGCGGCGACCATATCCGGGTCGTTATATGCCCGTTCCTGCACGGTTTCTTTGGCAATTCGTAAAAGAGAGTCTCTTGTAACGCGCATGGTTCCTGCCTACTTCAACAATGCCGGTTGATAGGGCGTCAGCCCCAATGTTTCGCGGATTCTGTTTTCGATGTATTTGACATGTTCCGCATTTTGGATAATGTTCAATTCATTGCTGTTAATTTTCAAGACGGGTGTATGGTCGAAAGGCTTCGAGAAAAAGTCTTCATACGCCAAGTTCAATTCGTCGATATAGGCACGTTCCATTTGGCGTTCATAGGAACGGTCACGAAAAGCAATGCGCTGCATCAGTGTATCGGTACTGGCTTGCAAATACACCAACAGGTCAGGCTTGGGGATCTTTTCACCGAGCGCTTCATGAACTTTATGATACATCTCCAACTCGTCGCCTTTCAGGTTGATGCCCGCGAAGAGTGCATCTTTCGCAAAGGTGTAGTCGGCGATCAAACTCTTGCCTGCCGCAAGAGTATTGGGAACATTGTTGTTCTGCTGGCGGTAGCGGCTGAGCAAAAAGAAGATCTGAGTCTGAAATGCATGGCGGGCGCGGTCGCCATAGAAATCAGAAAGAAAAGGATTCTCCTCGAATACTTCCAACAATACTTCTGCTTCAAAAGCTGGCTGCAAGAGGCGCGCGAGTGTGGTCTTGCCCACACCGATCACGCCTTCGATGGCAATATACATGAACAAATTCTCCCAAATGAGATAAACGAAGGATACCATAAAACAACCGCTCTCATGGGGGCTAAGCCCCCATGAGAGCAAGTTATAATTTCAGCATGACTCGTATTTGCATCACGCCATTCGTTCAGGGCACAGGCGGCATGGCATCCTTCCGTTTGAAATTTGAGCAGGGATTACGCGCCCGCAACATTGACGTGACCTATGATCTGGATGACAAGTCTGACGCAGTTCTCGTCATCGCAGGCACCCGCTTCCTCCTTGACCTGAACCGGGCACAGCGACGGGGCATTCGCGTCGTCCAAAGGCTGGATGGCATCAACTGGGTGCAACGCGTGAAATGGTCGGGGGTGAAATATACCGTCCGCGCGGAGTATGGGAATTTCATGCTCTCGCTGATTCGCAACCGCTTTGCAGACAGAGTCATTTACCAGAGTCAGTTCATCCGCAAATGGTGGGAGGATTGGTATGGCATTACCAAAGCACCAGCCTCGGTCATTATAAATGGCGTGGATCTAAATGCTTACACGCATGAAGGCGAGCATGAACGCCCCACCGACAAATATCGCATGCTCCTACTCGAAGGCAGCCTCGCCCGCGGATTGAACTCTGGCTTGTTCCATTCTGCGAGTGTGGCAGAAAAAATGTCCGCGAAGTATCCGATGGAAGTCGTTGTTGCTGGAACAGTAGATGAAGCCACGCAACGAAAATTAAACTCGTTGCTCTCTGTGTCCTCTGTGGCAAATCTTTCCGTAAAATTTCTTGGCACCGTCCCCCGAGCAGACATTCCCAAACTCGCTCGTTCCTCTCACATGATGTACTGCGCCGAAGTCAACCCGCCCTGCCCCAACTCCGTCATCGAAGCCTTGGCGTGTGGACTTCCAGTCATCGGCTTCGACAGTGGCTCGCTCAAAGAGTTGGTCACAGATGATGTAGGCTGTATCGTTCCGTATGGCGCGAACCCGTGGAAGTTGGAGACGCCAAACATCGAAGCACTCGCATTTTCAGCGGGAGAAGTGCTCGAGAAACAGAATCAATTCCGGGTGGCAGCGCGGAGCTGCGCAGAGTCCGCTTTTGGATTGGATGCAATGGTCGAGTCATATCTCAAGGTTTTGTTGGAGAATTAATCATGGATCAAGAAGTTCACGACTTTCTGCTCAAGCATTTGCAAGGCATTATGACGAATGATATTGCTTCATATCATGAAACGACAGCGGAAGATCTGACGCTGTATGAATGGTGGGTCACGCCACACCGATTGGATGGACTGCCTTTCCACGAATTTATGATGAACTCAAATGCTGAACGCGGCGCAGTCTTTGGTGCGGAAGAAACCGGCAAGACGCGCTTTGACTTATCGAACGTATTGATTCAACGCTATGGTGACACGGCAATTGCGAGTTACACCTTACTGATAAGCACTGCTTTAGCAACAGGTGTGCAAGTGGCAGCGCACAACGAAAGCCGCGTGATGGTGAAGATGAATGGCAAGTGGAAAGTTGTGCATGTGCATAAATCACCGGCGTATAATGCTCCACATGTCGGATAATTAAACGTAGGGGCGAGGTGACCTCGCCCCTACATAATCATATGAAAAATTCTTCTCGCTCTTACGATCTCCTCTGGCTTAGCATCGCATTACTCCCATTGATTGGGCTGTCTTTTATGCTATCGGTTCCATCCCAAGATTATTGGTGGTATCTGCGTTTGGGCAAAGATATTCTTGAGCAAGGCGCCATTCCACTTGTAGATACGATGGGGTACAGCCGCGCAGGCGAGCCGATCTTTTATCAGCAATGGCTTTCGGGCATTATCTTTTATCTCGTTTATCAAGCTGGAGCAGCTCCATTAACCTTCCTCCTGCGCGCCGTACTCATTGGAATCACCTACGGCTCGATCTGGCTGTTGATGCGTACCCACGTCGGCGCGCGGACTGCGACGATTTTGTTGATCATTCTCGGTTTGGCAACCTCAAACAATTGGATGATCCGCCCGCAATTGTTTGCGTATCCTCTATTCATTCTTTGTTTGTTTGCAGTATACGAATGGCAAAAGGGAAATAACCGCCTTCTCTTCCTCTTTCCACTTTCAACTTTCTTGTGGGCAAATTTACATGGTTCGTTCGTCTTACCGTTTTTATTAGCAGGTGCAGCGTTGGTATTCGGGTCACTGAATGGGCAAAACCAAAAATCTCTTCTTGGAGTCCTTGGCGCTCTTGGCGGTTCAAAAAAACATCAAGCTATGTTCATCACCATCCTAGCCATGCTCGTCGCCAGCCTGCTCAACCCGCATGGATTTGGCGTTTGGCAATACCTTGTCTTTATCCTTAATAATCCATCCGATTATCTCTTCAGCGTAGAGTGGCGTCCGCCCACGAATGATGGTTGGCAGATGAACATCTTCTTTGCATGGATGCTTACGCTCCCCGTTATCGCATCATTCTCCAAACAAAAATTAACCTGGCTCGAATGGATACTCTTCCTCGGCTTTGGCTGGCTGGCACTCTCTGGCATCCGCTATGTGATCTGGTTCATGTTCCTGCTTGCTATCTTCACCGCAAAACTCATCAGCGAATGGACGAATACTTACATCGACAAGCCCATCGAGAAGATCAACCCAACCATCAACACAGCCATTGCTGTCATGCTCTTGCTTCTCTCATTGGTCTTCATGCCTGGCGTGCGAGACTCATGGTGGGAAGATGCGCCAGATTTATATGAACTCACAACCACACCTGTTGACGCGGTTGAATTCTTGAAAATGCGCGAAGACCTTCCGGGTCCGCTGTGGAATGATTACGCCTTTGGCTCCTATCTCGAATTCATGTTGCCCTCCCGCCCCACCTGGATGGACACGCGCATGTATAGCTTTCCGCAACCCATGTGGGAGGAATACGTCCGCGTTACAAATGGCGAAGGCTGGCAAGAGATGTTCGACCGCGAAGGCATCAACTTGCTTTTGCTCTCCCAAGCCGCGCAACCAAATTTGATTCAAGCCGTTTCAGCGTCACCGCTTTGGTGCGAAGAATATAGTGATGAATACGCTGTCATCTTTTCACGCTGCGAGGTGAAATGAAGTTCAACGGCAAATTGGGTCTCCAGCAACGTGTGCTGCCGAGTTATCGCGTTCCGTTCTTTGACTTGCTCGCGGGTCACTGCGGAAGCGGCATGAGTCTCTTTGCAGGTCAGGCTCGCTCCGTGGAAATGATCGCAAGCGGCACGACCCAAATTGCCAAACATGTCGAGGCAGATAATCTGCATCTGCTTGGCGGTCCGCTTTATTTTTGTTATCAACGGAATTTCATCCGCTGGCTCGAAGAGTGGAATCCCGACGCGCTCATCATGGAAGCCAATCCGCGTTACCTCGCCTCTCCCTCCGCTATGAATTGGATGCACAAACGCGGACGGCGAGTCTTAGGCTGGGGACTGGGTGCCCCCAAACAAAGTGGACTCTGGAAGCGCTTCATCCATCAATTCGACGGGATGATCGCCTACAGTCAACGCGGCGCGGAGGAATATGCCGCATTGGGTTTCCCGCGTGAGAAGATTTTTGTGGCGCATAACTCGGTGTCGGCAGTGCCTAAAATGCCGGACGATAGACCATTGACGATTGACCATGTAACCATTTTATTCGTAGGGCGGCTTCAAGCGCGCAAGCGTATTGATTCATTATTACGCGCCTGTACTGAAATGGAATCCAAGCCACGCCTGCTCATCGTCGGGGATGGACCGGAACGAGCGGCAATGGCGTCGCTTGCAAAAGAAATCTATCCATCGGCTGAATTTATCGGCGCGAAGCATGGCATTAAATTGAAACCATATTTTCAACAAGCCGATCTCTTTGTCCTCCCCGGCACGGGCGGACTTGCTGTGCAAGAAGCCATGAGCTATGGACTTCCCGTTATCGTAGCAAAGGGTGATGGCACGCAGGATGACTTGGTCCGCGAGAAGAACGGCTGGCAGATCGAACCAGAAAATTATGAAGCGTTGGTCTCTACAATGAAAAACGCGCTATCTGATATAGCGCGTCTGCGAGAGATGGGGAAAGAATCGTATCGAATTGTTTCCGAAGAGATCAATATCGAAAAGATGGCAGAAGTATTTGTACGTGCCTTGAATGCGATCTAGTCCGCTGGCTTGAAGATCAATACATCCCCTTGCTGATACACAATTTCATACCCAGCCGTTGTAGATAACGAACTCACGAGCGGGCTTCCATTTTCTACCAAGTCATCTCTGGAAATGAGGATGTAATCAAAAGTCTCGCCTTGAGATTGCACCCATTCTTCAACACAGCCAGCCGATGCGTTCATGCAGGTTTGCAGCGCGGAATATACCCCCATACGTTTCTCGAATTGACCACCGGGCAGCCACTCGTATCCCTGAACCGTGGCAAGGCTGATGCTCTTTGCCAAAGATGGGAACCATTCAGAGACGGCGTCTGAGAAGGGCTCGGTTTCGCCGGTGACGATCACGAATCGACTAGCTGCCGGAATGCTGTCAGCAATCCACGCCATGGCATCGCGGTCAGACTGGGTCAGGCTCACTTGTGGGTAGACTTGATTCGAAAGCACGGCTCCGAAAAAAGCATAGAAGATCAACGCGGTCAGCCCAACTTTGACGCCTGTGCTCTTCATAAAATAAATATGCCAATTTGATTCAAGATCCAGCTCCTCCTGCTCGCGATGGGTGATGCGATATAAGCCGGGGAAGATCACATCCGCAAACGCAACGGCAGCCAGCATTGCCCAGGCGAGAATGGAAATGGATGCCGCACTGCGCGGGTCAACGATGGCGGGGAGGAAGAGAAAAGCAATCAGCGTGAAATCCCGTTTCAGGAACGCCAGAACAAGCCCGAGCAGGGCAAGAGCCGAGATGAGGGTCACAAATTTTTCTTCGGCGAAGGAACCGGTCAAAATGGCGAGCCAGGCAAGCGGAGAGTGAAATCCGGTTTGGGAGGCGTTGAGGTAGGGATCCAATCCATGACGCGAAATGACTACGGCGAAGAAAGGAGAAGTTAGCAGGAAAACGCCCAGTGCGGTTAGGGCAGCGTTCTTGATGCCTTCTTTGGAGCGACCATAAAACAGCCACAAGACAAGGCAAAGAAAAACTGCATGTAATGCCGCTTCAGGATGACTGAGAACAACTCCGCTCGCGAATAGGATGGCGAGGACAAGATATTTTCTAGATGGAGTGGTGAAAAGTTTGTAAGCGGCGAACAGAGTGAGGATGAGGAAAAAGATTCCCGGCGAGCGCGTGATGCCGCCGCCCATAACGTACCATGAAATGGAACGTGGCAGCAGTGCAAAGAAGACCGTGGCAAGCACGCCTTTAAGTTGTGACTTCAATATGGCAGATGCCATGAAATAAAATACGATGGAGAAAAGCACACTTCCCGCAGCGGGAACCCAGCGAAAGGCTTCGATGAGTGGCATTTGAAAGAGGTCGGAGATCAGCGCGGTGATGTAAAACCCAAGCGGCGGGTATGCAAATGGAATATCAATGCCGTTGTATTGCACGAAGGTTGGCAGAACATAATGGTTAGCCTGTAGCGCTTTGGTCATTTCATAGAACAAGCCACCATCTGTGACCGGGAAGCCTATCAGCTGTGTTGGCTGAAAGCGCACGTATGCGCCAAGCAAAAGCCCAAAGACCAGGATCAAAATACTGAGTTGCCCGCGTTCTTTCGTATTACACATGAATGCTGCCTTTAAGAAGCTGCCTGATGAAATTGGATCAACGTTTCAATGAATTGCTTCTGCCCAGAAGCATAATGAGTTGCCAGCGTATTCAAGCGGAAGATAAGGGTCTTGCCATCTTTGAGTTCAATGGCAATCATTTTTTGATTCAAGAATCCGCTCGGCTTAATAGACTTGATATCTGCATACGCCACATCGCTCAAGCCTTTATTTTCCATATTCAGTGAAGCGATGCCCATCGAAGTGGCAATGATGAACATGCGTTTACGGGTGAGGGCGGCAAAGTAATATCCGTCACCGACCAGGCTCAGTCCGCGTGAAAGGACAACGGCTTTCAAGGATTTGGTGTAGAGAAAGCCTGTGAGTTCGATCCCCTCTCCCGGCGTGAGATGAGGCGCAAGTTCCTTATGGATGAATTCGTCAAATTTATGCATCATAACTCCTTCATAATGTCATCTTTTTTGCGTTCATATTCCACTTGAGAGATCAGGTTCTTATCACGCATTTCCTTAAGTTCTGACATACGGTCGAGCGCAGATTTCTTTCCTTTTTCTGGCAACCCAGCTTTGGCAAATGGAGCCGGAGCGGCTTTTTCACGGAACCACAAATTGCGCGCGAAGATGAGCAACAAAACAAAAAATACAGAGGATGCCATCAAGCCCGTTATTGCAACAGCAGGAAGTGTGATGTCTTTACCGTCACATAGTATGGTATGCGACCAATAGGTTTCACCGGGGCGTGGAGATGATTTTGTCGTGACGATCTCATATTCGCCGCTACAAAGGAACCCGCCTGAAACATTATTTACTGCCGGGAAGATCGCAGTGGCTAAGGCTGTGAAAATCGCATATCCTAAAAATAAACTGACGCCAAATAATATTGCGATGACGATCCAATTGGGTCTTTTCATGACAGCCTCCTATTTTTCTGCCTTGTCCAAGTCCTTGCCAATGTCGCGCTGAAAATCCCAGGTGAGATAATCGAGATTTGCAGGCAGCGAAAGTTCCACAGTGTAGAGATACTGCAATTCCAATTTGACCTTGCGCGGACGGCATTCGAGCAAATGTCCGCCGCTGGTCTTATCTTCGGTGAGGAAATGCAAATGCACGCCCGGTACACTAAGCGATGCCATGAAGGACGGCGTGTAAAAACCGACCATCTGACCGCTGACGTTTTGAAATTCAAATGTTGGTTGTTCGGCTGCCACTTCCACGAGCGGACGGTAATTCTCCTGCTTCGGCACCGAGCGCGTTTTGACGTAGGCGAAATCACCCGTGATGCGAAAGGCATAAAAGATATTGGGCGAAGGCATCAACTCCATCATCCAACGCAGGAAGTGTTCGTAATCCAATTCCTTTTCCAACACTTCGTCACTGGCGGGTTGAAAAAATGTGACGCACACGAAGGGCGTACACATATCGTCATCCAAAATTTGATTGACCTTGCCATCCGAACCGACGCGATAAATTTCGCCGTCCACCATCATCATCTCGCCGTCGAGATCATTGAAGGTACCCAGTCCCATATCGCCATGTTTGCGAATTTCATGGAAGGGGATGTTCTGCTCGTAAATGCCTTCGACGAGTGAATTGACCGGCGCACACAAATAGACCTTATTATCTGCGCGCCTCTTTCTGGATCTGCGAATGGTTGTTCGTTCCATTTGAGTTTATCTCCTCTTATGTCATTGCGAGGGCGGTGTTCTTCCGCCCAAAGCAATCTCGTGATTGTGTTGGGGGATTGCTTCGCCGCAAAGTACAAGTACGCGGCTCGCAATGACAATATGATTATTCATACCAACCCGTATCGCCGAGAATCTCCCAGCCGCGGTCTTGCGCGATCTTCTTCAACTTCTCATCAGGATACACTGCTACGGGATGGTCGGCATGTTCCAACATGGGGATGTCCATGAATGAATCGCCATAGGCGATATCGACTCGGTCCACGGCGAGACGGCTCAAGACCTGCTCGATCTTCTTCTCGTTCACCACCATGTCACCGACCAGCTTCAACCGTCCATTAAAGATCTCAGTCGGCGTACCGATCACTTCCGCGCCAATGCGCTGCGCAAAGGGTGCAAGGAACGGCTCCATCATACTGCTGGCAATATAGGTCTTCGCGCCATCTTCACGATGTTTGACTAGCCGCGCCACCACATCTTCACGGCGATTCTTCCACAGTTCATGCTCCACCAGCCATTCCGAAACCTGAGCGATCTTTTCAGGCGTGGCATCCTTGATATAACCGAGGCTGTCGATCATCAACCCCTGACCCCATTCCTGCCAGTCGATCCACCCGCGTTTGGCA
>JAFLCF010000140.1 GCA_017303735.1 Anaerolineae bacterium | reverse complement strand
ACGCGCGCTTTTTTGCGGGCATTCCCAACGTGCCCAACAAAGACAAAGACAAGATGGCAATTTATCTGGTCTTTATTCAGCACATCATCTTTTCGCTTTCATCGAAAGGCAAAGCCGCGATTGTTGTCCCCACTGGATTTTTAACCGCGCAAAGCGGAATCGAAAAGAAGATCCGCGAGAAACTGGTGGAAGAGAAAATGCTGCGCGGCGTGGTTTCGATGCCCAGCAACATCTTCGCCACCACGGGCACGAACGTCTCCATTTTGTTTTTGGATAAAGCCAACACCAAAGGCGAAATTGTGCTGATGGACGCTTCCAAACTGGGGACGACGGTGAAGGATGGCAAGAATCAAAAGACCATTCTTTCGGCGGATGAAGAGACGCGGATTGTTTCTACGTTCAATGCGCGTCAAGCAGTCGAAGATTTTTCTGTGGTGGTGAGTTACGAGCAGATCCGCGAGAAGAATTATTCCTTTAGCGCGGGTCAATACTTTGACGTGAAGATTGAATACACCGACCTGACCCCCAAACAGTTTGCCGAGAAGATGAATGCCTACAAAAAGAATCTCGACTCTCTGTTTTCTGAATCGCAGAAGTTGGAAAAAGAAATCAAGAAGCAATTGGGCGGGCTAAAGTATGACAAGTAGGAAAATTGTCATAAATAAAATCAGCAAAATAAATGCTGAATCTATTCGCTCAAAGAATGTTCCAGATGTGATTCGTTACTTGGACACAAGTAGCATTACAAGAAATCAAATTGGAAACATTCAAATCCTTGACTCTAAAATTGCTCCTTTTCCAAGCAGAGCGCAAAGAAAGGTAAAAAATAACACAATCATTTATTCCACAGTTCGCCCAGAGCAAGAACATTTTGGGATTATTGAAAAAGAAAATGAAGACTTGATTGTTTCATCAGGCTTTTTGACGATTGATGTCACGGATAAAGAGATTGACCCGAAGTATTTGTATTACTTGATAACCCGAAAAGACATTACAAATTATCTGCAAAGAGTTGCAACAAATAATGTATCTGCTTATCCTTCAATAAATCCTGATGATTTAGGAACTATGGAATTTGTTATTCCAAGTGACCTTTCCACCCAGCAAAAAATCGCCGCCGTGCTCTCGGCATTGGACGCAAAAATCGAACTGAATCAGCGCATCAACGCCGAGTTAGAGTCCATGGCGAAGACGTTGTACGATTATTGGTTTGTGCAGTTCGCGACCCCCTCCGCCTTCGGCACCTCCCCCAAATTCGACGGTAGTTCTGTCGAATTTGGGGGAGGACGGGTGGGGGTGGTCTGGAATGAGGCGCTGAAGAGGGAGATTCCGCTTGGGTGGGAGGTGAAGAAGTTTGGTGAAGTTGCAACAATTACAGCAGGCGGAGATAAGCCCGCCGTTTTTTCTCTTGAAAAAAATGAAACTTGCTCTGTTCCCATATATTCCAATGGAGTTAGTGACGAAGGCTTATATGGGTTTACAAACGAAGCAAAAATTACGGAAAAAAGTATTACGGTATCCGCAAGAGGAACGATTGGTTACTGTGTATTAAGAAGTAAACCATTTGTCCCCATTATTAGGTTAATCGTAATTACGCCACATTTATCTTTTAGTGCAAAATATTTTGAGGAATATTTCAAGGGATTTGAATTTGAGAAATCTGGCTCTGTTCAACAACAACTTACAGTCCCTCAAGTTTCGAAAATTGATGTTTTATACCCGCCTATTGATATTCTAAAAAAATTCGATGAAATAACATCGCCTTTAACTGCTCAAACTGAAATTCTAAAGGAAGAAAATCTCAAACTTGCAGAACTAAGAGACTGGCTATTGCCTATGCTCATGAACGGTCAAGTACAAGTAGCTTAAAAAACAGATTTGCTTTCGTGGACAAGAAAATAACCCGAAGAACTCAGAGAAAGAGTTTCTTCCAATGGAAAGATTGAATTAATGGTTTTATAGTTTTTCAAGTCATCCATTTCAATGTTTTCAATATGACCAATCTTAATCCACACGGTCATGAACTTTAGAAGTTTTTTTTCAGCGTAATACGAAGGAATTAAGTCCTTTTCCTTCTTTGGAAAATCTCTTGTAATATCAAGTATCTGTGCTTTATAAGGCGTTGATTTCTTGCGATTACCTTTGACGAGGTAAACAAAAGTAGGTGTTTTTTGTGCAATTTGCTTATTCAATAGTTCAATGCGAGATAAGGATAAAGTCCCGCCGAGTTTACCGAACCAAACTGCCTTATGTTTTTTTACCACTTCGTTATGATTTGACACAACATCGCCAACATCAAACATCGTGTCGGAAAAACGGATAACGAGATGAAGAGGATTCGAGTTCATAGCTGTATTTTATCCCAAACGCTGACGGAACTGCGCGATTGGGTGATGTCCCCACAAGGGGGATAATATCCGCTGTTGGTGAATAGGCAAAAAAATTACAATAAAAGGACAAAAATTAAATGAATTTCTCTCTAATTGAAATTATTCTCTGGATGTCCACTGTAATTTTTGGAGTTGCCGTCACTGGATTGGTGTACCTGCTTATGCCATTCAAGTCTCAATGGGGAAAAGGCGTTATTGGAATATTGATTGGCGGGGCAGCTTTTATAGCAGCGCTTTTCACACAGGGGTATCTGGCATGTACATTCCCGATTTTTATACTTGCAATTGCGGGCAAGTTAAATGCAGACAGGCAGCCAAAACCTCAGCCACATATCAGTAAAGATCCCGAGCCAGCCCAAAGACTGGAAGTTAAACAGCAAACAAAAGCCAAATATGCCCGAGTCACTACTACCGGCGAAGAAAAAGTTCTGGTGGAAAGTGTTTTATACAAAGTAGCAAAGGGCTCAAGTGTTGTTGTCAAATACTCTCGAATGATCGAAAATACCATCGAAGTCGAAGTTGGCTCTGGTTTTGCCCCTGAAGCCGGTTTGAATATTTCAGTTCTTCATGCATCGGTCAAAGCCCATATTGAAGGGAAAATAAAGAAAACTTTTTCCGAACAACAAAGTGTGGAGGAGCAGATAGAACTCAGGGGAGATATCTCCGAAATTTATCAGGTATCCTGGTATCAGGTTTGGCGGATTGGACATTTAGAGGCTCATCCATCAGACACTCCCATTAAAATTCCTTTTCGGTATTTTGATAAGATGTATCGTGAGGTTATTGAAATAAGATGATCCGTCTTTTTTGCATCGTTAACACTGTCTATTAGAAAGACAGATTCGCTGCTGCCGATGTTGATGAATGGGCAGGTGAAGGTGTAGCCCGCCCCCTCTGGCTTCGCCATCTCCCCCAAATGAAAATCATATTTGGGGGAAGCTACGCTGTGAGAGTTTTCTGCTTCGGCGGGCAAATGGTGGAGTTGGTGAGTCTAGTGTCCGCGCTGGTGAAGTAGGAGATAAGTAAATGGAAACATGCAAAGCGTGTCAAGGAAAGAGAATAGAAGGTTGCCCCACCTGCCTTGCTTCCGGTTATCTGCTTTGTATTGATTGTCGCGGCACAGGCAGAGAGCGACGGGATAAGATTGGTTACATGTGGCAAGATGATTGTTATACATGTCACGGAACCGGGCGTAGTGATGAGGTGTGTTATACCTGCCAAGGAAGTCGTATAATGCCATGCCATGTATGCAACGGAAAAGGTGAAGTCTGAGTAGGGCGTAAAGCCCCTCTGTCCTTTGGATATCTCCCCCAAATACGACGATAGTGCTGTCGTATTTGGGGGAGAAAGAGTAAAATTTATATATGGAGCTAAGGGTAAATAAAATGGACAATACACAACACACCATAATGATGACAATAGAAAAATTACCTGCTGACAATGAGGGATATGTTTCCACCACACAAATAGCTACAAAAACAAATATCAATTCAGATCAATTACAAGAGAAGTTAAACATCTTGTATGAAAATGGATACTTATCTTCAATACGAAATATTAAGTATCAACTCACTCAAAAGGGATTTTTCTATATATGGGTGTTTAAACCGTTAGATGAGAGATTAGATTATCACACGAGCATAATCGCACTTCAATTGCTTTGGCTTCTTATCCTCACAATCTTATTAATAGTTTTGGCTGTGATTGTATTATTTAAAGTTTGGTAAAGGAATGCTGAATGTCCGCGTGGTGAAGTTTGAGTAGAGCAATGAAAATAAAAGATCAAAATCAATAAACTTGTACAAACACTATTTCAGGTAAAAAACTATGCAAAAACTTCGTTTACTACATATTCTGATCTTGATAATTGGTCTATTTTCTTTCCTGATATATGTTTTTCCAGTACAAGCGCAAACGCCTACACCTCCATTCACGCGCGAGACCTTAATACATGCCATCCAAATACGTGCCCAACACGATGTAGAACAGGGCTTGCAACATAAGTCGCCAACCGATTTGGCTGTACTTTTTGAAAAAGACGCAACCGATGTGGGAATGCCCATGTCCGAAGTTGTTGAGGTCTATGAAACAGCATATCAAACATCTTTAGGAAATCGGTCTCCGATGGATGAAGTGAAAGATTTATTCCAACCCAATATGGGTTGGGTTGTTGCGGGTATTTTAGCAATATTATTAATCTTACGTGACGTTATCAAAGATTACTTAACACGTTTTTTCAAGTGGATATTTGAAAGTATCTATCAATTAGTAGCAGGGCTTTATCCGTTTTGGATGTTTACTTTACAACGCTACCGCCAAGCACTGGAAAAAGAATATCAAGAACTAAAAATATCTTTCCGTGAAGAACGTCCGTTAAAAATGGCTGAAATATATGTGCCACTGAAAGTTTCTGGAAATATTAATCGAGATGCAGTTGATGCTTATCAGGAAATTCAGAGTCGACAAAAATTGGTAATTGTAGGTTCGCCCGGCGCAGGCAAATCGATGTTGATGCGTCATCTGACATTAACATATGCACGGCGGGGATTAAGTGATTTGCGAAATCAGCCAGTGCCTATATTAGTAGAATTAACACGCCTAGATGGCTCTGAAATGCTTTTAGTTGACCATCTTGTAGAAGCAATGGTACATGCTGGTTTTCCTAATGCGTTAGATTTTATTAATGCTTTCCTAAAAAATGGAAAACTCTTGTTGTTACTTGATGGACTTGATGAAGTCAGTAGTCAGTCGCGTGGAGGGGTTATACGCCAAATTACAGATTTACTTAAGAAATACCCACAAACACGTGTTGTAGTAACTTGCCGCACCCAAGTATATCGAGAAGAGTTTTCAGAGCACTCCTTTAAAAAGCTCGAAATTGTTGAATTCAACGATCATCAAATTCGACGCTTCTTGACCGCTTGGGAACCAGACATGCCAATTGCTGAAGGAAAATCAATTGAGCATTTTCTGCGAACATTACATGAACGGCCATCAATAATGGCGTTAGCGCGAAATCCTTTATTGCTAACCATGATGGCGCATCTCTATACTGATACTGCATTTGTACTGCCGCATTCTCGAACTGAATTTTACGAAAGCTCAACAGCACTATTTTTAGATCGACACAGAGAGCGAAGCACCTACAAAACAAATCAAAAACAGTTCATATTGCAAGATCTCGCACTATTTAATCACAGCGGCCAATCTGGTGGTGATAGACGGAGTATAGATCTCGTTGTCGCTTTAAAACAAATACAAAAGGTACTACCGCGTTTAAGTTTAAGTGAAGAAGATGCACAACAAGTCTTGGATGAAATTATAGAACGCAGTGGGCTATTAATACCCGTCGATGGAGGAGTTCGATATCAGTTTGCTCATTTGACATTGCAGGAATTCTTTGCTGCAAAAGCTCTGATGAGTGAACCCAAAAAACTGATAGATTTTTTCAAAAAAGATAAAGATGCCTGGCGTGAAGTTGTGCGATTGTGGTGCGGGATAGGGCATGACAGCACTAACCTTATCCGCCATATTTTCGTAGAAGATCCCATATTAGCTTTTGAATGCCTTGGAGATGCTCAACAAGTAGATTCAGTTTATGCGAATGAACTAATACGTTTATTCAAAGAACACATAACAGAAGCACTTACAAGGGAAAATATTGCACATGCTTTAGCATTAGTGGCATCTGACCCACGTCCGCGCGGGATAGATTTATTTAATTTCTTAAGAGATAAAATCCATTCAGAAAATAAAACCGAACAGTTAGCAGCAGCAAAAATCTTATCACTTACCAATCTTCCCGCCGCTGCCCAAGCACTAGCCGATTGGCACTACGACAACACGACCCGTCAATATTTATACGCAATGGGCGATGTTGCTGTACCTGTTTTAGTCTCTATGGCTGAAAAGGGGGGCTACTGGGCTTTCGATGGATTGCTAACGATCGGCTCCCCAGTGGCGGCGTTGGGCTTGGTAGAACTATTGTGGGACGAGGAGGCAGAAATAGCTTACAAAGCTGCTTGGCGACTGGCTGTTTTATTTTCCAAGCCTAATATAGAAGACGCTTTAAGGTTGGTTAACCTAACCGTTAAACAACGTAGGTTCAAACAATTTGATTGGGTATGGGAACCGTTTAACGAACCAGATAATTCTGCTCTTCAAGTAATTGCAGGGCGATGCGCATATTTAATATCAACTACGCCTCAATATGCCCTACCAGAGTATAAGTCTTTATTCTCGAATTTTGACCAAAGATTGGCTGTTCCTATACTTATAAATCAGCAAAAAGAAAATCATGTCCAAGATTTCTTAAGAAACACCTTAAGTAAGCGAGCTTTACATATATTGTCTCCCAATAATGTAATTACTCCGACCATAACCGATTGGCGCAATATAAATCGCCCATTGGATTATTATTTTTCAACTAGTTGGCAGTCTAAAGGAATCAAATTACTCCTAATTTTTATTTGCTTATTAAATCTCTGGGGAGTAATTAACTTCTTTTCCAACACTTTGCAATTTTCGAAACAAACAAACTCCATAGTTGGACTCTGGGGAATAGTAATGTTAATAGTGTGTGTACTGGTTGCTACGAAAAAACTTGATTATGATCTAGCTAAAGCCTGGTTTTACATAGTTTTATTGGGATTAATTGCAGTTAGTACCAAGTATTCCAGCAATATAATATTAGATTTCTTAATAATATATTGTATAACTTTTGGTATTGTTCGCTTAAGTATCTGGAGCAATCTCTTAGACTCCATTGAGGAAGCACAAGGAATTATTTCTGGATGCGCGTTAGTTATTGCGGTTCCTATTTGTGCTGTGATTGGATCTGTTATTGGTATTTATATTAATGTTTTTAGAAATAAAATCTTTGAACCGCTTATATTTTATGCCATTGTAGGCGGATATATTGCGATAACAGCTACAGAAATTACTGCGATATTAAATCGAAGAAGATCCAATCTTATTTCACGTCCAGAGCCAGATTATTTTGCTAATAATTGGTTTTTTCAAACACTGTTCGGCATCATTATCGGCAGTATTGCAGGAATTATTATTGGTTTCAACAACGGGAGTATTAGTAAAATTACCAGTAGCACTTTTTTTAGCTATGGTTACAATGGACTTATTATTGGAGGAGCATTGCCTGTTGCAATAATTATTCTTATCTTTTTAGGAGTTTTTATTATTTCCCTTTTCAAGAACAAAAATTTTCCTAATTTGTTGGTTACCTTAGTAGCTTTATCGGCATATTTATTAAGTAGGCAAATGTTATATATGCAATGGGGATGGCAATACAGTACCTATTTCTGGGGTATTTGGGCGGCGAGTTTCATGTTCCTATTGTGGTTTGGTAATTTTCAGACGCGCCGTGCTGCGAATCCCTTAAGTGGAGTATTAGATGATGAGTAGTTGCTGATTCAGGCAGGCAATTTCAAAGTCGAAAAAATGCGCTTGAACTTGATTCATGTCAGCGGACGGGCGGTGGAGATTGCAGGTCAACTGCCGAGGGTGGGGTTTGAGTAGGGAGGCAGGAGAGGGTTTTGTTTTGAAAGGAAAACAGTATACCCGGCAAATACAAGGGATTAAAACAAACGACCCACCTGCAAGCGAATGCAGGTGAGTCGTTTCGTTACAAAATTGCGTTTAGCGCAGGATGACCCACAGAGCGTGGAGGACGCCAGGGAGACCACCGAGCAGGGTCGCAACGATATTGATCCAGAAATCGTTGTCGATCTTGCCATTCTTCATGTACACGGCGAGAGGGGGGATAAAGAGCGCTACGATGACTTGCAAAACTTTGTTGTCCATATTAAATTCTCCTTTGGTTTGTTTGAATGCACAGATTTGACATTACGCTAATCAATAACACTGCCTGTAGTACGAAGTTTCGATAAATGCTCACCTTACGTGCCCACGCTTCGACTTCGAGCGGAGAGAGCATCCGCTCTCCGCTCTGCGCGGCAGTATCAAACCGGCAATAGCAGGTGGAAAATACAGCCGGGGAAATTTACCTCGTCATGACCCAGGCTTTCCACCCATGCCTTGCCTCCATGCACCTGCGCCACGCCGCGCACGATCGCCAACCCAAGACCCGGTCCGCCGCCTTTGAAACTGGTCGTCCCCGAGGAGTGGATGGCAGCATGACCTGCCTGATAAAACTTTTCAAAGACCAGGTCATGATGTTCAACATCCAAGCCGATACCTGTATCCTGGACGGAGATCAATACACCCGGCGATTCATTTTTCATGCTGGTTTTGCGGGTAGAGACGGTCACCTTGCCGCCATCGGGGGTGTATTTGATGGCATTGATCACCAGGTGATGCAGGGCTTTGTGGATCAGCCCCGGGTCGCCGTGGATGAGGGGAGTATCCGCTTCGGGAAGGTGGATCAATTCAATGGTCCGGTCTGAGGCGGCTTTTGTTAATCCGCTAAAGACTTCGAGGATGACCTGCTTCAACAAGATCGGCGAACGACGCAAGGTCAGCTCTTCGTTGCCAATGCGGGTGACATCCAGAATGGCGTTGACAATGCTGTGAATGCGGTCGGCTCCGTTTTGAATTCCCTCCGAAACCGAAGATAATGTGGGGTGATCTTTTATCTCAGCAGAGGAATTAAGCAGATTGGCATATCCCTTAAGGATGGTAAGAGGCGTGCGTAATTCATGCGCCACGACATCGATGAATTCCGTTTTGTTACGGTCAAGCTGATGCAGCACCTGGTTGGATTTCTGCAAGTCTGCGATCATGGTCTGGTCATTTTCGCGCAATCGGTCTAGTGTGGTGCGGATGATATCCAACGCCATGCGTGGGCTGCGACGAAGCATGGTCTCGAAGTGAGCTTTGTCCATTTCGAGCACAGTACATTCGCTAGTGGTGCGGACCGTTGCCGAGCGCGGGGCGTTCTGAATCAATGCCATCTCGCCAACAAGGTCACCCATGCCCACTTCGCGCAAAGTGCGTTCGCCTTCCCCATCGCCAATGGTTTTGGTGATAACAGCGGTGCCGCTGGCGATGACATAGAAGGTCTCTTCATGTGCGCCTTCGCGACACAAGACATGATATGCAGGATAAATACGCAGATCGGTAAGAGCTGCCATCTCCTCCAGTTCGTGCTCTGAAAGCCCGCTAAACGCGAGCTTCAAAACGGGTATTTTGTCGAGAGTCTTTATATCTTGCATTTGAACCAGTATACCCAGCCCGGTCTCTACAAAATATTGCTTTTGAATATTAGTTTTTTATGACATGTATCTCGCCCGCCGCATGACTTCCGTCTCGGATTTTATTTATTAACCTTTTAATATCATGCGCCGGAACGGCTTGGGACTATAATGACTGATTGGAACGATTTTTTATCGCTACCTCCCATACCTTCAGGAGTTATATATGTCTGCAAATCAAATTCCACAGATCAAAAAAATAGCCATAAGCACCGGCGGAGGTGACGCCCCAGGGTTGAACGCGGTCATCCGCGCGGCGGCACTATCTGCGATCAAACGCGGCTGGGAAGTGTACGGAGTCCTTGATGGGTTTCACGGTATCCTTTCGCCTGAGGAATATCCCGATGGCGGATTCGTGCCGCTTACCCGCCGAAAGATCCAGGGAATCACACATCTGGGCGGAACGATCCTCGGCACCAGCAATCGCAACAATCCGTTGCGGTATCCGGTCACCAAACCAGATGGCACGGTAGAAGAAGTGGACCGCTCAGATGAGATCGTGCGCGGGTTTCGCCTGCATCACATCGACGCGCTCATTACCGTCGGCGGTGACGGTTCACTAGCAATTGCCAATGTGTTGGCAAAAAAAGGTCTGCGTCTGATCGCCGTACCCAAGACCATTGATAACGACCTCGATAAGACCGACGTGACTTTCGGATTCGATACTGCGGTTGGCTTCGCTACCGAAGCGTTGGATCGTCTGCATTCCACTGCCGCATCGCATGGACGTGTAATGGTCGTGGAAGTGATGGGACGATATGCCGGTTGGATCGCGCTCCATTCGGGGGTGGCTGGCTCTGCCGATGCGATCTTGATACCTGAGTATCCCTATGACATTAACAAGGTCGTTGAAAAGATCCAAGACCGCGAACAACGCGGCAGCAAATTCACCATCGTTGTCGTGGCAGAAGGCGCAATCCCCAAAGGTGGCGGCGTATCGGTGATCGAAAAAGAAGCCGGTCGCGCAGAACGGCTCGGCGGGGTGGGTGAAAAAGTCGCTGCAGAAATCCATGCCCTCTCTGGTAAGGAAACGCGGGTTGTGGTGCTCGGTCATTTATTGCGTGGCGGCTCGCCCACCTCGTTCGACCGTCTCACCGCCTTACGTTTTGGTGCCGCCGCCGTGCGCGGTTTGGAAGAGGGACAATCTGGCGTGATGGTTGCGCTTGACCCTCCGCAGGTCAAATATGTGCCGATTGAAGAAGCCATCGGCAAGATGAAAATGGTGCCGATGGAATCAGATATTGTGCTCACTGCACGAGACCTCGGTATCACATTCGGATAAACGTTTTTTCAACCTACAAAAGCAGGCACTCCACAAAAACTGGGGTGCCTGTTCTTATTTAATCCCAGAGCCTCATTTCACACGAAAACCTGACACCTGATACCTGGTACTTGATGCCTGATACTAGACACCCATCAGGTATAATTGCGCCCATGCAAACAGACGTTAAACACATTATCGGTGTACGTTTTACCCCCATCGGCAAGATCTACCACTTCGACTCTTCTTCTCTGCCCGACCTGCAAAAAGGCGAGCATGTGATCGTGGATACCTCGCGCGGACGCCACCTTGGCGAAGTCATTCAGGTTTTAGAAGAAACCCCGCCTCGCCCCGAAGGCGGCTGGAAATCTGTGGAGCGGCGTGCCACCCCCCGCGATCTTTTATTGCAGCAATCCTGGCGCAACAAACAGACCGAAGCCATGATCAATTGCCGCGCTCGCGCCTCGGAGTTGAAACTGCTCAACACCATCAAAGTGGTCTCCGCCGAATACAACTACGACGGTTCACGCCTCGCCTTCCTCTACAGCACCGAGCAGGAAGAAAAGGTTGATCTCAAGTCCCTGCGCAAGGATATGCAAGACCTGTATCCCAACACTCATATCGAGATGCGTCAGATCGGTCCGCGCGATGTAGCGAAACTCATCGGCGGCATGGGCGCGTGCGGCATTGAAACCCGCTGCTGTTCCAAATTCCTGACCGACTTCTCGCCGATCTCGATCAAGATGGCAAAAGAACAAGGCATCTCACTTACGCCCGATGAGATCACCGGCATGTGCGGGCGCTTGCGCTGTTGTCTCATTTATGAATATGAGCAATATGTAGAAGCGCGCAAG
>JAFLCF010000014.1 GCA_017303735.1 Anaerolineae bacterium | reverse complement strand
AGCTGTGATGGAAGAAGTCCAACGTGCGAAGGGTGATGTCATCCTGATGATCGACGAGTTGCATACCGTCGTCGGTGCCGGAGCTGCTCAAGGCGCGATGGATGCGAGCAATATGCTCAAGCCTGCGTTGGCTCGCGGCGAACTGCAATGCATCGGCGCGACAACTCTCGATGAGTTCCACAAGCACATTGAAAAAGATGCCGCGCTCGAACGCCGTTTCGCGCCCATTTACGTGGATGAGCCCAGCGTGGAAGATACGATCAAGATGCTGCACGGTTTGCGTGACCGCTACGAGGCGCATCACAAAGTTCGCTTCTCTGACGAAGCCCTGTCTGCCGCTGCCCATTTGGCAGATCGCTATGTGACAGATCGCCACATGCCCGACAAAGCCATCGACCTGATGGATGAGTCCGCGGCGAAGTTACGCGTGGCGCTTTATTCCATGCCGCCGGATCTTAAGGTGTTGAAAACTGAAATTGACAAACTTGCTGCCGAAGAAGAGCAAGCTGGTTTGGAACGTGACTACGAACGCGCCGCGCAAAAGAAAGCCGAACGCTTGCGTCTCGATCAGGAATACACTGAAAAACGCGACCAATGGGAAGCCGAACATCACCTCGACGAAGTGGTCGATGTGAACGACATCGCCGCCGTCGTGCATCAATGGACGGGCATTCCGGTCACGCAGATGCTCGAAACGGAATCTGAAAAACTTCTGCACATGGAAGCGCGTTTGCATGAACGCATCATCGGGCAGGAAGAAGCCATTCATGCCGTTTCAGATGCCATCCGCCGTGCGCGCTCTGGTTTGAAAGACCCGGCACGCCCAATCGGTTCATTCATCTTCATCGGTCCTTCAGGTGTCGGCAAGACTGAGCTTGCCAAAGCCCTCGCCTGGTTCATGTTCGATGATGAAGATGCCATGGTGCGCGTGGATATGTCTGAGTATCGCGAGCAGCATACGGTTTCACGTCTCTTCGGTGCGCCTCCCGGATATGTCGGCTACGAAGAAGGCGGTCAACTGACTGAAGCCGTGCGCCGCCGACCATACCGCGTTGTGCTCTTCGACGAAATTGAAAAAGCTCACCCCGAAGTGTGGAACGCCCTGCTCCAAATCTTGGATGATGGACGTCTCACCGATGGTCAAGGCAATGTGGTCGACTTCCGCAACACGGTTCTGATTATGACCTCGAACCTGGGTACTGAATACGTGAGAAAAGGCGGCACTCTGGGCTTTTTATCCGGCAAAGCCGATAGCTCAGACCGTGAAGCACACGACAAGATCGACAAGGCACTCAAGGCAGCCTTCCGCCCTGAGTTCATCAACCGCATCGACGAGATCATCATGTTCTCGCCGTTGACCGTGGAAGAGATGGAACACATCGTTATCTTGCAGATGAAAGAAGTGCAAGACCGGCTCAATGATCACAACATCACGGTTCAACTCACCGATGCCGCCCGCTCATGGCTGGCAAAGGAAGGTTTCGACCCGGCATTTGGGGCACGTCCGCTGCGCAGAGCCATTCAGAAATATGTCGAGAGTCCGCTTTCGGTGGAGCTACTCGGCGGTAAGTTCAAAGACGGCGCCGAAGTGATCGTGGATGTAGATGAGAAAGAGAATAAGATCGTCTTTAGCACATCTGCACCGACAAAAAAGAAAAAGAATTCCAAGCAGGAAGTCGACGCATAAACAGGATACCCCGGTGGAAGCCGGGGTATTGTTTTATGTTAATAACGGAAAAGAGCGTAACCAAAAGGGCACCAAGTCTTGTGCTGAGTTTATCGAAGCGACACGAAGGAGGTGCAGGTGGCTCCCTTTGTGGTGTAAAAGGTTTTCCCGTTTGTTTCCCCCCAATGTCCTAACCACATTTTCAGCCGGACAAGGTATCATCAGATAATCTTATTACGGAGTATCGCAAAATCTGGTGAATAAATAACTCGATCTTCCCTCGCAATGTTCGAGAAATAGTTTAATTAACTGATGTTACGCACTTTTATGCTCCAGCAGGGTCACAGACCCTGCTGCTAATAAGAAAGAGTTGTAGAACATGCAAATACGGCGGTCACAGACCGCCTTTGAGCAGGAATGCGTAAGATGAGTCATTAATAATGAGACAATCTTTTAGAAAAGGATCACATATGGAAAACACTGAGAACGACTCCAACGGAACAACAAAAGGTCTGATTATTGGCATTGTTGTTGTTCTAGCTTGTATTTGTTTGATCGTGCTGGGTATGGCTGGATATGCCTTTTATATTTTTAGCCAGTCTTCTTCTTTTGGCGAGTCGCCCGTTTTCGTTGAACCGGTTTCGCCGAATAACCCCGTTCAAGAGGAAGAGCCGGAGATCCAGCGCCCTCCGACAGATTCGATCTCGAATGAAACCATCGAAACATTAGAGAACAGCATCGTCCCGGTCAATGATCCGCGCGAACTGGCGTGCCGCTTGGATGGCAAGTGCGGCGTCCCTGAGGTGATGGCAGAATCCGCTGCGCCGCGCTCATTGGGCGAAAAGCAGAATTTCTGGGTGCATGACCTTGATACGAACGAAAACAACGAAGTCCCGGCAACCTTGCGATATATCACCCCGCATGTTTATTTTTGGGTGCAGGATGATTTGGATATCGACGAAGATGAAATGAAAGACTTGGTGGATACCTTTGAGAATCAAATGTATCCCACCAATCGTGAATTCTTCGGCAGTGAATGGTCACCCGGCATCGATGGGGATGAGCATATTTACATTCTGTATTCGCGTGGGCTGGGCTTCTCGGTGGCTGGGTATTTCTCTTCCTCCGACTCCACACATCCGTTGATCCAGGAATTTTCGAACGCGCATGAAATGTTCCTCTTCAATGCCGATAACACCCCGCTCGGCGGCGATTATGCCTATGCCGTGTTGGCGCACGAATTTCAGCATATGATCCACTGGAACAATGACTTGAACGAAACCTCCTGGTTAAATGAAGGATCATCTGAGTTGGCAGTTTTGCTCAACGGATATGAAACCGGCGGCTTCGACTCGCTCTACATCTCCAACCCCGACCTGCAATTGAACGACTGGCCCAATGACCAGAACGCTACGTCGCCGCATTATGGCGCGGGCTTTCTATTCATGGCGTACTTCCTCGACCGCTTCGGCGAAGAGGCGACTCAACTGCTCGTAAAAGACCCCGCCAACGGCATGGACAGTGTTGACGATGTGCTGCAACAGGTGGGCGCAACTGACCCGATCACCGGGCAGCCGATCACGGCAGATGATTTCTTCACCGATTGGGCATTGACCAACTTCCTGCTCGATAAATCCATCGCCGATGGGCGTTATATCTACAACAATTATCCCGGCGCACGGCGTGCCTCTGCAACCGAAACTCTCTTCACCTGCCCGCAGGAACCGCTTGCACGCACAGTCCATCAATACGGCGTGGACTATATTGCCATTGAATGTGCCGGAGACTATACGATCCACTTCACCGGCTCCACCGTGACCGGGTTACTGCCCGCCAATCCCTATTCGGGAGACTACGCCTTTTGGTCGAACAAGGGCGACGAGTCGAATATGACCCTGACGCGCGAGTTCGATTTTACGAATGTCGGCACACCCATTGAGTTGTCCTTCCGCACCTGGTATGACATTGAAACCGATTGGGATTATGTCTACGTGGAAGTGTCTGAAGACGGCGAGACATGGGAGATTCTGACCACCCCGAATGGAACCGGCACCGACCCAAGCGGTAATTCTTATGGCTGGGGCTATACCGGCGTCACTGGCGATTGGATCGAACAGAAGCTGGACCTTTCAACCTATGCAGGCAAAAAGATATTCGTCCGTTTTGAATATGTCACCGATGCGGCGGTCAACGGTGAAGGCTTCATGGTAGACGATATCACAGTCGAAGCGGCAGGCTACAGTTCCGATTTTGAAGCGGATGAAGGCGGTTGGGTCGCAGAGGGCTTTGTGCGCGTCCAGAATATTCTTCCGCAGACCTTCAGGCTGGCTCTTATCAAGTCAGGCGATTCTAGTGTGACGATGATTCCCGTCAACCCAGACCAGACGGCTGAGATCCCGATATCGCTCGGCTCGGGTGAAACGGCGTATCTGGTTGTGAGCGGCACCACTCGCTTTACTCGTGAAGTGGCTTCGTATCAGATCGAGATCAAATAGTTTTATTAAGGTAATCCGGGTCGGTTGAACAAACCGACCCGGATTTTATGCGGGGAAGAGTCTTTCAAAACTGCAATTTTTTATCCAAAATTACTGACTTATAATTTCTCAATCCATGTTGAAGCACCCTGGTAGACCTTCAGGCAAACGCAAGACCATCGCTGTTTTGGGCGCACAGTTGACTCGCGCCTGGGGCAATGAGTTCATGGCAGGCGTATTAGACTCGGCTCGCGCTGTGGATGTGAATGTTGTCTGTTTTGTGGGTGGAAAACCGGTTGTCATTGGTGATGGAAAATCATACGGGTTGTATGACCTGATCAAGCCGGGGCAATTCGACGGTATTCTGCTCTCCGCAGATCTTGCCCATGGACTTTCTCTGAACGAACTTCAAAATTTTTGCGATTATCTTGCGCCCATGCCGATCGCATCTTTTGCCGTTCCGGTTAAAGGGGTGCCTGCTGTGATCTCAGACAATGACGGGGGCATGCGTGAGGTCGTTAAACATTTGGTCGAGGTCCATAAATATGAGCGCATTGCTTTTGTACGCGGACCAGAGGGACAGGTAGAAGCCGACCAGCGTTATAACGCATTTCTTGATGAGTTGAAATCACATAAGATTCACCACGACAAGCATTTGGTGGTGCAGGGAGATTACTCTGCCGAAAGCGGACGCGCCGCCTTGCGCGCTCTTCTGGATGAGCATGGGATGACGGTGCAGGCGATCGTGGCTGCAAATGATCGCATGGCATTTGGAGTGTTGGAGGCGTTGCAGGAACGCGATATTCGCGTGCCGGATGATATCGCCCTGACCGGCTTTGACGATGTGAGTGAGTCACAGTCGATGGGGGTGCCGCTGACCACTGTGCGCCAATCGTTCTACGATGCAGGTACAAAAGCGTTTGATATGCTTATGAAGCGCATCCATGGGGAACCAGTGGAAGATACTCACCAGTTGGCTTCACAATTGGTGGTGCGTTGGTCTTGCGGCTGTCTGCCTGAAAGCATTAGCCGGGCGGTGGTGCTTCCAAGAGAAGTGGCACACACTGGGCGGCTGGAAAATAAACGTACCGCGGCGATCAGTGCCTTGCTGACTGCCGCCGGGATACCAGAAGATGACCCTGATCGCGAAGAATATGTGAATATCTTCGGGAGTGCCTGGGACGCCTTCCTAACCAGCTTGCGCGAGACGAACAAGACTGATATTTTCCTGAAAACAATTCAATCTGTGGTGGCGATCCTTCAACGCCATGGGTACGATTTCAATACCTGGCAGAATGTGATCTCTACTTTCCGAAAATATGCGTTAGGGGGCATTTCGAGTAATACCACCACCTTGTGGGCGGAGAATCTCTTCCAACAGGCGCGTATGTTGGTGGGTGAACTTTCTCAGCGGGCGCAGGCGTACCGCCGCCTTCAATTCGTTAAGCAGGAAGAAATGCTGAACAACTTCAGCTTTTCGATGGCATCTGCCATGACCTTCGATGTGATCGGTGATGCAATTGCAAAGCATTTCCCCATCTTTGGCATTGAGCACTGGTACGTCATGTATTATGGTGATACCGATGCCCCCGGTTCGATGCTGGCTCCACCGCCTCAAAGCTACCGGTTGTTAATGCAATATGCCGATGGGCGTTTTACCATGCCGGGCGAACAATCCAGCCTTGCCACGGGGCGGCTCGTTCCGCGTGGAAAGACACCCGAAGATCGCCGCTATGATGCCGTGGTTATGCCGCTTTCACTGGCGAGCAATCGTTTCGGTTTTATGTGGGCAGAGATGGGACCCGACGATTGGGATGTGTACATTCGCGTGAGAAACCTGCTTTCAAGCGCCTTGCTGCGGACGATGCTGGTTAATCAACGCGAGCTGGCGCAGCGCGAAGCCGAAAAAACTGCCAGCGAGAATGCACTCCTGTATGCGTCTGAACAGGAACGGCGTCGCGGAGCCGAGGCGCTGGCGCGTTCCTTGCGGCAGTTATCCTCCCTGAAAACGGTTGAGCAACTCCCGGCACAGATCCTTGAACAACTGAACCAGACCCTGCCGTATGATCGCGGTATTCTTTATATGGAAGATGTGAACGGCGAGCCCGTGATTCAGGCGCACTTCGGCATGCCGCCCGGCGCGGATATGTCGACCTTCCGGCTGGCAATCAAAGAACAAAACCTGTATACAGCGGTTTCGCGAAAAGGCGAGACGCTGATCGTAAAAAATGTGAACGCGGTTGAGACCTGGTCTCAGCCCGACTGGCTCACGCGCGATCTTTCATGGATGGGCGTGCCTTTGTATTCGAAAGACAATGTGGTCGGTTTGCTGCTGGTCAGCCGCGCTCAAACGTCCTTTACAGAAGACGATGGTTTGCTTGCGACCACATTTGCCCTACAGGCAACGGTGGCGCTTGAAAATGCACGCCTCTATCATGAAGTGACTTCCATCAACCAGATGATGGAGCGCATGGTTTCGGAACGCGTGGAGGAATTGAACAAAGCCTATCAGTCACTTGAAAAGCACGATAAGAACAAATCTGCATTTATTCAAGTGGCGGCACACGAACTTCGCACTCCGCTGACGGTCATCAAAGGCTTCCTTGGCATGCTTGAAAATGATGCCACCATTCAGGGAAACTCCATGCTTTCTGAAGTGGTGCAGGGCGTGTTGCGCGGAACGAATCGTCTGCATCAGATCGTCAATAGCATGTTGGATGTGGTTCGGCTCGATAACCAGATCATCACACCGCATTTTGAGCCGGTCAGTTTGAATCTGACCCTCAAGCTGATCCAAAAGGATTATGTGAACGACCTCGCGGCTCGCAACCTGAACTTGACCATTGACGAGTCCATCAAATCGATTCCTCCGCTGTTGGCGGATTCGGAATTACTGAAGAAGGCACTCGACCAGGTGGTCGTCAATGCCATCAAATTCACTCCAGACGACGGCTCAATCTTCATCACCGCGCATGTCATTGAAGATGTGAAACGCGGCAGAATGGCGGAGATCGCCGTCAAAGATACCGGCATTGGCATCGACCCCGAACATCATAAGGTCATCTTCGAGAAGTTATACCAATTGGGTGAGGTGCAATTGCATTCCTCCAGCCGCACGAACTTCAAAGGCGGCGGAGCGGGTCTGGGACTCGCCATTGCGTCCGGCATTATCCGCTCCTTGCAGGGAACGATCTGGGTCGAAAGCACCGGCAAGGATGAAGTGAAATTCCCCGGCAGTACCTTCTTCATCCGTCTGCCGTTGTTGAAGGAATAGTGGTAAATGAATCAAAAACTCCGAGGTCTTGAAAACCTCGGAGTTTTTGATTCTATCCAAACCGTTCTTCGCGCCAGACATCGGCACGGTTGTGGTACCCGGCTTGTTCCCAAAATCCGCGTTTATCGCGCGGCATGAATTCGAGTGAACGCAGCCATTTTGCGCCCTTCCAGAAATAGGGTGTTTCCAAATCTTCCTTGCTGGGGATGAACCCTACAACTCCGCGCAAAGGATAGCCATGATCGGGTGTGATCGGCTCACCGTTGAAATGGGTTGCCAGTAGGAAGTTTTCCTGCAAAACGACCTCCAGCGGCAAATTGACCGTGAACCCGTATTCGGCATGCTGCATCACATGCGTGGCGCCCGGCTTGATCTTGAAGAGTCCGTGCTCCACGAGAGTCTTTACGGATACGCCCTCCCAGTCAGTATCGAACTTGCTCCAACGAGTCACACAGTGAATGTCCATGTGAAGTTTTGTGCGCGGAAGTTGGTTGAATTCATCCCAACTCCAGCGTTTTTCCTCCTCCACCTCGCCCCATACGCGGAAATCCCACGAAGCGGGGTTAAAGGCAGGCACAGGTCCATAATGCAGGACGGGAAATTTCTGAGTCAACGACTGACCGGGGGGCAGCCGCCCTTCCGAACGGACCTGGTCTTCCTGCTTGCGTCTGTCGAACCCTTCAAATTGAAACATGGCACACCTCACTTGGTAAATTTTGCACACGGGCACTGCATAGACACATCTTATGGCAGAGATGTTACATCGAAATTATGAACAAAATCTTAACCATTCTGTCAACCGGCTTTAACTCGAAATTCCTATGGTGACAGAAAGGATTACCCGTATAATAAGCCAAATTTTCAAAGTCGCAAGGAGAATGTTTGCATGAAACAGCCCACGTTTAAACAGAGATTTCAATACTGGTTCGACAACTATATGTCGCAAGGAACGATCGCCATGATCGGCGGGCTTGCCGTACTTTCCCTTATTATTATTTTTGCCGCTGCCGCCATTATTCGTATTGGTGCCATTGCCATGGAGGGCGAAGCCGCACCCACTTTCGGTGAAGCCGCATGGATGAGCCTCATGCGTACGCTCGATGCCGGCACCATGGGCGGTGACTCCGGTCCCGGCTTCCGCATCGTTATGCTGCTCGTCACCATCGGCGGTATCTTCATCGTATCCACCCTGATCGGTATCCTCAGCAACGGGCTTGAAGAACGCATCGAAAACCTGCGCAAGGGTCGTTCCCTCGTGCTTGAAAGCGATCATACCCTCATCCTCGGTTGGACCCCGCAGATATTCACCATCATCTCCGAATTGGTCGCCGCCAATGAAAGTCGCAAGAGCGGCGCAGTCATCGTCGTGTTGGCAGACCAGGACAAGGTCGAGATGGAAGATGCGATCAATGAACGCATCTCCGATACGAAAAACACGCGCATCATCTGTCGCTCAGGCAGCCCCAGCGATATGAACGACCTCGAGATCGCCAGCCCACACAGCGCCCGTTCCATTATCGTGCTCTCCGAAGGCGAAGACCCCGATACGAATGTCATCAAAACCGTTCTTGCGATCACCAACAATCCCAATCGCCGCAGTGAACCCTATCACATCGTCACCCAGATCCGCAATCAACAGAACATGGACGTGGTCAAACTGCTCTCCGAAAATGATACCGTCCAACCGATTCTCACCACCGACCTGATCGCCCGCGTCGTTGCACAAACCTCGCGCCAGAGCGGCTTGTCTGTCGTCTACACCGAGTTGATGAACTTCGGCGGCGACGAAATTTATTTCAAGCAGGAGCCCAATCTCTCCGGCAAAACTTATGGCGATGCCTTGCTCGCTTACGAAACCTCCACCATCATGGGCATTCGCCGCAAAGATGGCGCCATCTTGATGAACCCCAAAATGGACACCCGCATCGAACCCGGCGACTCCATCTTTGCCATTGCCGAAGACGACGACAAGATCCAACTCTCGAACTCGCGCTTCACCCCTGACGAGAACTTGATTCAGCGTTCTGCAAATGGCTCCAAACCCAAACCTGAGCGCGGACTCATCCTCGGCTGGAATCGCTCCGGCTCCATCATCATCCGCGAATTGGATAATTATGTTGCCAAAGGGTCTGAACTTCTGGTGGTTTCAGAAGTGGATGATCTCGAAAAACAGATTCAACGCGAGGTTGGCAAACTCAAAAACCAGAAACTCAAAGTCATGGAAGGCAACATCCGCGACCGCGACTTGTTGAACGAATTGGGCGTCACCGAGTACGACCATGTTATTGTGCTGGCGTATAGCCACAAGGACATTCAAGAAGCAGATGCGATCACCCTCGTCACCCTCCTGCATCTGCGTGACATCGCCGAAAAAGATGAAACGCCCTTCTCCATCATCAGCGAAATGCTCGACCTGCGTAACCGCGAACTCGCCGAAGCCGCCAAAGTGGATGACTTCATCGTCAGCGAGCACCTCATCAGCCTCATGCTTGCCCAGCTCTCCGAGAATGCCGAACTCATGGGCGTCTTCACCGATCTATTCGACCCCGAAGGCGCGGAGGTCTATCTCAAGCCCATTGGCAATTACATCGCCATCGATCAGCCGGTTAATTTCTACACCGCCGTCGAAGCCGCCAAACGCCGCGGCGAAACTGCCATCGGCTACCGCATCATGAGCGAAAGCCACGACGCCGAAAAAGCCTACGGCGTCCACACCAACCCGAAGAAATCGGAGAAAGTGCTCTTCAAGCCCGAAGATAAGTTGATCGTGATCTCGGAAGGGTGATGAATAAACGTTATTAACTCACCTTATACAGCTCTGCTCAAAGGCGGTCTGTGACCGCCGTCTTATGCAATTCCTCAACTCTTTCTAGTCAGCCGCAGGGTCGCAGACCCTGCAGAAGCAAAAAAGTGCGTAAGGTGACTTCTTAAAACAAAATCCGCTTGCGATAGGTTTCGCAGGCGGATTTTTCTTTAAGATTATGTAGTGTTACAAATTCTTCGGATCTGGCGCAGGGACAAATGCCTCTACCCTTGCCCAAAGTTCGCGGATGTTGATAGGTTTGGACATGTACACGTCACAGCCTGCGGAGAGGGCTTTTTCGGCATCCCCTTTCAAGGCGTTGGCAGTGATGGCGATGATCGGAACATACGCCAGAGCTGTTTTCCCGCTGGCGCGCAGGCGTTTTGCGACTTCGTAGCCGTCAATGTCCGGCAGGTTGATATCCAGCAGGATCAAATCCACTTCGTTCGCTTCCGCCGATTGAACGCCGCCAATCCCCGTAAGCGCCTCAAGTAATTTATACCCGCGTGCTTCGAGGGCACGTTTAACCAGCATCATGTTATCTGGATTATCTTCGATGTATAGGATGTTATTTCCCATGGGACTCCTTAATCTCTGCCTTTTTCTTCCTGTTTTTCTTCGATGACACCGATCACTTTGTCTACGAATTTGCGGGTGGGCAGGGATCCTTTTTGATAGAGCGCTTCAATATGACCATTAAGCCGCAGGCGCTCTTCCTCTGTAATATCTTTTGCACTGACTACCACGACGGGAATATCCCTGGTGCGTGGGTCTAATTTTAACTCTTCCACCAATCCAAAACCGTCAATGCCGGGCATGGTCAGATCGCTGACGATGAGGTCGGGCAGTTTTTGCCGCGCGATGGAGAGACCTTCCCAGCCGTCTTTGGCGTGGTACATGCGGTAGTTCTTTCTGCCTTCCAGCAGGCGGCGAATGAGGTGGGCATCATCGGGGTTATCGTCCACCAAGAGTACGGTCGTTGTCTTTTCATCCAGGTTCTCGAGTGCGGCTTGCAGACCTTCACGCGGAGCAGGGGTTTGGTCTTTGCTGAGGTGTACATCCACAGCCCATTGATCGCCGAGTACATGTTTTTCGACCGGGAAGGTATGACCTGTGCAGTTGATCGCCACCAATTCATCCTTGCCGATGACGCCTTGTTTGGATAGTTTCTCGAATCCTGCAAAGGCGACAGAGGTTGCCGGTTCGACAGCCATGCCCTCGCTTTTGGCAAGTGACTTCATGGCTGAGTAGGCTTCGAGGTCGGTCACGGATTCCATCACGCCGCCATATTGCTGGGTGAGGTTCCATAAGTAGGTGTAGGCCTTGCCGGGGTCTCCAGTAGAGAGGATGATGATACGCGTATCGGGAATGATGGCAGTGGCTGTATCTTTCCCTGCCTTGAAGGCATGCACCATCGGCGCGCAGCCTTCGGCTTGAATGATCGCGAGCTTGGGAACTTTGTTGATCAGTCCCATATTATACAGTTCTTTGAAGCCTTGATACACACCGAGAGGTCCCAACCCACCGCTGACGGCTTGAATGTACCAGTCGGGCGCACGCCAGCCGAGTTGTTCCACGATCTCGTAGGCAATGGTTTTCATTGACTCGCGGGCCGGTACGGAACTGGCACCTCGATCGAGCAGCAGGTTTTTGCGCTGGGCGAATTGTGAGGCGATCTGTTTGGTCTGGTCGTAGTTGCCGCTGACGCGGATCACTTCCGCGCCGAAGAGGGCGGCTTCGCGCAGTTTTTCCTGCGGCACGAGGCTGGTCATAAAGACCCAGAGTTTGATCCCAGCGCGCGCACAGGCGGCAGCGTAGGCGACTGCGGCATTGCCCGTGGATGCGATCACCGCCTCACGGATGCCGTTCTCGTTCATGGCGGCAACAGCGACTGCGGCTTGGCGGTCTTTGAACGAAGAGGTCGGACCGTAGCGTTCGTCTTTGAAGTAAACGGCAGAATGTCCGAGGTCCGGGGCGAAGCGGTTTGAATGCCAAAGCGGAGTTCCACCGGCGGGGTACAGGTCGAGGGCGGAGGGATTGCTCAATGGCAGGACATCCTGAAAACGCCACAAGTTGTTTGGGCGATTGGGAATGCCGCGCAAGATCTCACGTTTGAAGGCTTCATAGTCGTAATGCGCCTCTACCCATTGTGATTCGCATTTTTGGCAGACGGCGGGGACGAAAGGGATATAGGGTTGTTGATGTCCGCAAATATTGCATTGAAGGTAGAGCGGCTTTGCCATGTTTATTTTTCCTGTTTCTCGATGACTTCGGTGATGCGTGCTTCGAGGGGCAGCTCTACGAAGAAGGTGGCACCTTCCCCTTCGATGCCGGTGCTTTCAGCCCAGAGACGCCCGCCGTGCATTTCAACGAGGCGGCGGCTGATGGGTAAGCCCAAACCTGTGCCGCCTGCTTTGCGGGTTGTGGAGGTGTCTACCTGGGTAAATTCAAGGAAGACGGCTTCAAGTTTATCAGGCGGAATGCCGAGACCGGTGTCTTTGACACTGATGAGCATACGGGCATCATCCAAGCGGGCGGCATTGATGGCGATCTTGCCAATGCTGGTGAATTTGATGGCATTGTTCACGAGGTTGATCATCACCTGGCGCAAGCGTGTATTGTCGGCAAAGATTTCGACATTATGATCGGAGTCTGGTTCGATGAAGAGCGCGATATTCTTTTCGCTTGCCAGCGTGGATGTGATGCTGGTTACCTCTTCGAAGAGGTCATGGATCTTGAATTTTTCGGGGTGCAGGTTCATGCGTCCAGATTCGATCTTTGCCATGTCGAGCACATCGTTGATGAGGTGCAGGAGGTGCTGTCCGTTCTTTTGAATGAGGCGCAGGTCGTTATCCATGTAGGGGGTGAGTTCGCCGTCTAGCCCTTCGAGCATCACGTCGGTAAAGCCGAGGATGGAGTTAAGCGGGGTACGCAGTTCATGCGACATGTTGGCAAGGAAGGAAGATTTGAGTCTGTCCAATTCGCGCAATTGGGTCACGGTGGCTGCCTGTTCCTGATACAGACGGGCATTTTGCAGGGCGATGGCGATCTGGGAGGCGAGCGTTGTGTAAATGTCGCCGTCTTCACCTTTAAACGCACCTACTTTATCAGATTGAATATCGAACACGCCAAGTACTTTCTCACCGACCAGCAATGGAACTGCCATTTCGGACTGTGTGTTTGGCAGTAATGCGTTTGGCAGGAAGCCTTCTTCTTTGTTAACATCATTGATGATCACCGCGTGTCTTTCTCTTGCGGCGCGTGCTACCAGAGATCGTTCGGCATCCATGCCGATGGTAATACCGGTCTCTAACATTTTCTGACCCACTTCACCGGCACCAGCGGCGAGTGTCAACCCATTCTCTGCTTGGTTGTTTAGGTAGATGTGGGCATGATACAGACCAAAGCGTTCTTTCGTAATATTTACCACGGTCTTCAAGAGCTCATCTGGGTCCAGCACTGTAGCTGTGGTTGTACTAACCGCTGCTACAGTGGAGAGGTCTGCTGCACGATGTTGGGTTTCTTCGAACAATTGAACGTTTTCAATGGCACTGGCTAATTGTTTGGCAAGAGTTTCGATCAGAGTAATGTCGTTCGTATCAAATTTCCGTTTGGCGTCATTAGTATCGACGGAGAATACGCCAATGACCTTATTGCGTGAAAACAAGGGCGTGACCAATACACTTTGAATGTTTCTCTGCTTCATAATCTCGTGGATCGGCTTGAGAATCAGGTCTTTTTGTGCATCGGCAACCAAAACTGTCTTGCCAGATTTGATGGAGGAGTTCGTTGCCGGATTGCTCGAAATAGGCATGGCTCTTCCCGCCAATTTGGGCATGTTGGCGTCTGCATAACTTTCTGTAGTGAGGGTCAGCATCTCACCTTTTTCGTCCAATAAGAGAACGCCTGCACTATATGCATTCATCAGTGTACGGAATTCGTCTGTGGCGGTTTGCAAGATGTACTGCCTGTCCAGGGAAGAGTTGGCGACTTCCATCACACGGTTAAGAACGGTGAGCTGTTTAGCACGGGCGGCAATGATCGCTTCGGCATTTTTACGTTCGGTGATATCTTGATTGGCACCATGCCAGCGCAGAATTTTTCTGTTTTCATCGCGTTCAACGTTGATATTTACAGCAATGTGACCAATACTTCCATCCGGGAAGATGATACGATGTTCTAATTGTTGTTTGAAATGAAGTTCTGTTGTGGTCATGGCTTTGCCAATTTCTATTCCGACCAATTCAGCATCATCGGGATGGACAAAGCGCTCAGCATACTCGGCTGAAGATATTTGATAACTGCCTACTTCTTCAACATTTGTGCGGAACACAGCGTAGAAGTTATCATTGAAGGTAAAAATGTCCTTTTCTGGATCATATTCCCAGTTGCCAAGGCGAGCAATTTCAAGCGCTTCAGCCAGGCGGGCTTCGTTCGTGCGGATGACTTCTTCCGCCCTTTTACGCTCGGTTATATCCTGGTTGGCACCATAGTAGCGGGTAATCTTTCCGTTCTCATCACGTTCTACGTTAATACTTACAGATATATACCCTGTTGTACCATCCTGGAAAATAATGCGATATTCCAGTGAAACAGAATAAAATTGGTCTTTGGAGTTAAGAGCCTTTTCGATTTCTGCTCCAACAATGGGTAGATCGTCAGGGTGTACAAATCTTTGGGCATATTCTGCCGAGGAGAGCTTGTAACTCCCAACTTCTTTTACATTTGTACGGAATACAGAATAGAAATGGTCGTTGAAGGTAAAGACATCCTTTTCTACATCATATTCCCAGTTGCCAAGGCGGGCAATTTCAAGCGCTTCAGCCAGGCGGGCCTCATTTGTGCGGATGAGATCTTCTGCCAGCTTGCGCTCGGTAATATCTGAATGCGAACCTGCCATTCGGTAGGCGGTTCCATCGGGGCGGCGCAATGCCTTGCCTCTGTCTCGGATCCAGCGCCATGAGCCGTCTTTGTGTCGCAGACGCAGTTCAACATCATACTCAGGCGCACGTTGTTCAAGGTAATCTTCGAGTGCTTTTACAGCACGGTCGTGATCTTCAGGGTGAATGAGATCTTCCCAATCTTGAAAGCCGCGCGTTAATTCATGTTCTTCATACCCCAACATGCCCTTCCAACGCGCCGAATAATAGATGCTCTCATTTGCAATATCCCAGTCCCAGATGCCGTCGTTGGAACCTGAAACGGCGAGACTGTATTGCTCCTGGCTTTTTTCCACTTCTACACGGCTTGTTTCTGCTTCTTCGAGCAGGCGCAGACCTTCGAGATGGTTACTTAACTGGCGTGCAACTGCCGAGAGGATCTCAGTCGTTTCTTCGCTTAATGCATACCCGGCTTCCACAGCCAATTCGCCAATGGCTTCATCTCGCACCTGAATAGGATGTGAGTGGGTGGTCTTCCCAACGCTTTTCTCATCCAATAGCTGTACCTTATTTTCTCGATACATAAACCCGCTGGCATTGTCTTTGCGCAGGTTCAGGTAGGTCTCCCAGCCTTCGCGGGTTAAGCGCTTGGTGGCTTCTTCAGCGTCACGCCGGTATTTTTCAGATTGGGCAAGCAGCCTCAGGTTCTCAATATGCCGGGAGAGCTGTACTGATGTGTTATGGATGATATCGGCTTCAGCAGATGTCCATTGTCGGTCTTCGGTATCGGCAATGTATATTTTTCCGATCTCGGCGCCTGCAACGTTGATGGGCGCGTGGAGTGTGTTTTCGTTGTTGTTTTCCCTTTCAACATCCACAAAGGGAAGCACTTCATTTTGATTAAAGACAAACCCGATCTTTTCGCTTCGTTCCACGGCATCGAGGAAGTTTGACCAGCCTGCGTACGATTGAAGTTTAGCTTGTTCTTCCACCTCGGCGCGTGCCTGATTGACCTGCTCGAATAGGAACGAGTTTTGAATGGCGACTGCCAATTGCCCCGCCAGAGTTTCGAAGGCGGTCAGGTTCTCTTCATTCAACGCGTTCGCCTCTTCGCTTTGCATATCCAAAACACCCACGACGCGATCACCCACCAACAAGGGAATTGCCATTTCCGAACGTGTCTCGGGCAGCAGGGGATTGGGCAAAAAGTTGGGGTTGCTGCGCGTATCTGGCACGATGACAGTCCGTTTTTCGAGGGCAGCGCGACCATTCAACGACTCAATATTAAGCATCAACTGATGCCCGTTTTGGAGCAATTGTTTACCAACATCGCCGGTGCCAGCGCGTAGAATGAGGAGCCGCCCGGCGCGGTCTACCAGATATACCTGGGCATAGTAAAGCTGGAAACGCTGACGGATCGATTCCACTGATTCGGACAGGAGTTGAGAAAGGTTATCCACACGGGCAGTAATGGTGCGCCCCACTTCAGACGCCAACTCAAGGTCGTATGTGCGTTCTGCCACACGCTTTTCCAGGTTGACTCTGGCATCTTCGAGTTCTTGGTTGACCTGCCTTAGGTTTTCTAGGCGCAAGCGTTCATTGGTCTTACGGAAATTCGAAAGTGCAATTAACACCAACCCGATCGTGGTAATGATGCCGCTTTGAGCACCGATGTTATCTGGTGTGATCACATTGGCAAGAGAAAGGGTCAGGAATAAAGCTCCCACATTTAAACCCGTCAGCAAAAACACAGCCCATGAAGATAGGAAGGTGCTGGCAACGATCAGGCTTAGTGGAACGTAAACGAACAGAAGGGCGCTGATATCTGCCTGAGCGCCTTCGCTTGCCATGGAAACGTAAGCCAGGGAACTAAATGTTGTTGAAAAGATAAAGATGGCTGCGTAAAACCATTTGGTACGCGAAAGCCCATAAGCAAGCAAGGTAGGGATTAAAGCAAACCCGATCGGACCCAGAAATGCCGCTGCCAAGCCTGCACGTGGAATGCGCGCAAGCCCGCCGATAACTTCAAGCAAGGCGATGATGAGCAGGAATGAAGCCGCCAGACGCGCTGAGTTTCGCTCACCAGCATCTGTGATCTCGGGGCTGGCTTTGGTCAGAGCATCCCATCCACGAGAGATCCAACTGGACTTCCCATCTGTGGCGGAAGAACGGGGAATCAAAGAGATGGTCGGCTCCACAACTTTTACAGGAGCGGTTCGTTCTTTGGTCTTTGAAGGAACCTCCGGCTCGGGCTTCTCCATCCGTTGGGCTTGTTCCAACAACTGTGCTTCGAGGGCTTTGATGCGCGACTTCATGGCTTCCACTTCATGTAGATTCGCCGGTGAAGGCACACTTTGCCCGTCAAACAGATTATTGATGCGCCCCTGCATATGGTCATCTAAAGGATTTTGATCTGCCATTCGAACTCTCCTAATTTACCTTGGTAGGTCGCGTGCCTTGCAGGTCGATGACCGCATGTGAGTCGCGCACGCCAAGCGCCAGCCCAAGTTCACGGGCGGCAACCTGCAGAGCTTGCTCAACACTGGCGGTATTTTGTATTTTCCTGCCGATCTCGTTGATTAAGGTTTCGCGTTCCGCCTGCTGTTGGGCGTTTGAAAAAGCCTGCGCATTCCGTAACGCCACCGCCACTTGATAGGCGATCGATTGAAGCAGAGCCGCATCCTCTTCGCTCAAACCATCACGCACATTTTGTTGCACATCCAACACGCCAAGCACTTTTTCACCCAGCGTAATGGGAACGGCAACTTCAGATTTTGTCTCCGGCAAAAGCGGATTTGGCAGCCAGTCTGGGTCTTCAGTGGTGTCACTTACGCGGATCATTTGATTCGTTTCAGCTGCCAGCCCAACCAAGCCTTTGCCCACCGGAATTTTATGTCCACGTGCCAGCATGATCTGCCCGGCATCTCCGGTTCCGCCTGCCATGATCAGTTCCTTGCCAGACTCATCCATCAAATAAATATGAGCGTGGTAATAATTGAAAGAGTTCTTCACCTGTTCCACCACCTCTTTAACCAACCGATCCGGGTCGAGAATGGTCGAAAGACGGCGGCTGACTTCAGTGGAAGTGGAGAGCGCACGGGTGCGTTCTTCCACACGTTTTTCCAGTAAAGAACCAGATTCAGCCAATGCCTGGTTGGCACTACGTAATTTCAATAAAGAATCATCCAATAGTTTTAGGTATTGCGTTAATAAGGCGGTTGAAAGAAAGGCTGTGAAAATGAATGTGAACAACCCGATATCCATCGCATTGCTTTCTACATAAATGCTGATGGGCAGCGCGCCAGTACTTTCCAATATGCGCAGTACAAAGGTGGTCAAGACTGATACTATTGCAGTGATGATGGCATAATTCCTACCCAGTAATAAACCAAAGACCATGACCGAAATTACGTAATTGAATATACTGTAGGAGCCTGAACCTCCCGAGACATACACAGAATAGGTTTGATTGAGCCAAATCAAAACGCCGAAGCTGATCGTAGCTGCCCGAACCATTTTTAACCGCATAAGCACTTGAGCAATGATCAAGGCAATAAAAAGCGGAGCGGCTTGAGCCGCAGCCTGTCGAAACGTTGCCTCAAAATCGGTACTTGCAGCAAAGCTTGCTGAAATTGTCAGCATAGATACTAAGAAGTAAGCAATTGTGATGAAGTTTAACAAACTAGCATTTCGGGTTTGAGCCTCATCTGCAAACATTGGCAGGGCAAAAAACTTTCTCATCGAATTAAACATCTTGATCTCCTTACTCCTTGCCATTTCCGGGTTTCAATTTGACACTCGTGCTGGTGCCCAGTGCCCGCCCCACCTCACGGATCGCCACTTTCATGGCATTTTCCACAGAGGCTTCCTGCTGGATCTTCTGACCGATGGAGGCGATCAGTGCTTCACGCTCGGCTTTCTTTTGGACTTGTGTCAGCGAACGGGCATTTTGCAAGGCGATCGCAGTTTGATTTGAGATAGCGGTAAGGTATTCAATGTCTTCCGGGAAAATATCGCCAGCCACATCATCCTGCATGTCGAGCACGCCGAGCAGTTTTTCACCCAGCAGAATTGGAATGGCGATCTCCGCTTTTGTATCGGGCAGTAATGGGTTGGGCAGCCACTCAGGGTCTTTTGAAGTATCTGGCACCAATACCGCAGACTTGGTACGCGCTGAGCGCCCGACCAGCCCGCGTTCCAGAGAGAGGCTGTGTTTTTTATCCAAAAGGGCTTTGCCGCCTTCACCGGTCGCGCCTGCCAGCACCAGAGTCTGACCGCTTTCATCCAGCAAATAGATCTGCCCGTGATAGTAGTTGTAGGCTTTTTGGACCTGTTCCACCACCTCGGTGACCAGTTGCTTTTCATCCAAAATGGTTGACAGACGGCGACTCACTTCAGTAGCAGTAGCAAGTGCCTTGGTACGGTCTGTAACGCGTTGTTCCAGGGTATTGACCAGATCTCTTAAGCGGGATGTCATAAGGTTGAAACTGTTTGCAAGCACACCAAGTTCATCCCCTCGTTTTACTTTGACTTCGACTTCCAGGTTACCGTGAGAAATCGTATCTGCGGCATTGGCGAGTTCGACAACAGGTGTGGAAATTTGGCGTGTGATGATAAAAGCAACCACACTGGCGATGATGATTGTAAGGAATGCAAAAATAAGGTTGGCTCGAAATAGCTCACTGGATGACTGCAACGCCTCAGATTCGTCTTGTTCTGCTATGACGCTGGCTTTTAATTCAGGTATCCAGTGATAGACACCCAGAACGGATACGTCGCGATAATCGTTGTAGGTTGCCTTGCCATTGGCTTGTGTCTCAATGGCGTTGGTAACACCATCTGTTCGAATATAGGTTTCCCCAAGAACGATTTCTTGAAAACGCAAGTTGGTTAGAGCAGCAAAATTGGCATTAACCAGATAGGTTTCGCCGGTTTCTCCCAACCCAGCACGTTCATTCATGATGTCGTTCAATGTTGAGAGGTTTACGCGCCCTGCCAGCACCCCGAGGATTTTCCCGTTTTGCCCAAATAATGGTTGTGAGATAATAATAGAGTAATTTGAAAACGCAGGCTCAAATATGGGCGAGTTAACATACGATCCCTTAATACCTTCAGTAAAAAAGAATTGATTGCTGAATATCTTACCTTCTTGATCTCGTAGAGTGGAAAGCACAACTACACCATCTGTATCCATAATGAAAATCTCAGTAAAGTATCCAGAAAGTCCGTTATAACGCCCTAGGTCAAATCTTAATTTCGATTCCTCTATAATCGCATCATTCCCTTCTTCTTTGTCAATAACTATAGCCACACGTTTAATCGATTCTTGATCTGCAAATACCAATTCAAGACTGGTTTGCAATGTGTCCAGCCATGTACGAATCTGGTTTTCCTTCAAGGTGGCGACAGATTCTAATTGATCATAGGCAGCGTTCGTTAGACCTTGTGAACTGATATAGGTTGATATCAATGTCGTGCTCAAGGCTGGGATAAGCACCAGTAATATGCTCGTTAAAAGCAGGCGCGTCTGCAGGGACATGGATCGCAATTTTGAACCTGTAGTCTTGCCAGCCAGGGTTGGAGAGGAATTTTTGCTCATTTAATTCTCCGAATACAAAAAATAGATTTCTGATGCTTTGTCTGATGTAAGTAAAAATAAGAATGCGGTACATGGCACAGTTGGAAGTTTCCCTGTGCCATGTACCTTATGGATAAAAGTGTTACGGTGTTGTAAATTCGTTCGTGTATACAGTGGATAGGTCAATAGGGGCGGAGATCAGATCAAATTCAAGCAGAATGTTTTGGGTGTTTTCCCATATATTCTCATTCATCGTGCCGAGCTGACCATCACCATTATTGATGAACGGAATCTGTGCTTGCATCACCGCCTGCTGGTAGGTGAGGTCAAGCGTCTCATCATATGTGACTGCAAGCTGTGCAACAGCATCTGTATTTTCAATAGCGTATTGGTAGCCCTTGGTTGTTGCCTGAATGAAACGGCGGATCAGGTCAGGGTTATTTTGTCTGAATTCTCCGCGGACGAAAATGGCATTGATATACACATCGTATCCATAGTCTTTATAGTAGATAAAATTCAACTCATCGTCAGCCTGGCTTGCCATCACCTGCTGATCGGTGGCGAACATGCCGCTCATCGCATCCATGTTACCGGCTTTGATCTCGTTGGCGCCGTTGAAATCTTCAATGAGCGCGTAATTCATGGAGTCGCGATCCAATCCTGTGCGGTTTAAGAGGGCAAGGAAGGGCAGGTCAAAGAAGTTGCTTAGATCAAGGGAGTAAGCCCCGATGGTTTTTCCAACCAGATCTTCCGGTTTTTGAATATTGTCTTTTGCCAGCGAAGTGATGGCAAGCGGATTGTCTTTGAAGATCGTAGCAACCGCTACAAAATCCTGCCCATTCGCGCGCGCAGTGATGAGACTATCGCCGCTTCCGATGCCAAACTGGGCATTGCCATTGCCAACTTCATCCAGCGGATTGATTTCCGGTCCGCCAGCATTTAGAACTACTTCAATGTTGGCATCTTTATAATAGCCCTGGTCGATGGCAGCATAAAAACCTGCATATTCCACTCCATGGAACCAGCTCAATTGCACAGTGACCTTGTCTGCAGGTCCTGTAGCAGTTCCGCACGCGCCAAGTAGCAGGGCGGCAATGACAAAAACAAGAAAGAAACGGGTGTTAGTTTTCATAGATACTCCTCTTTATTAAGTTGATAATAATGGCAAGGTAATACTGAAGCATGACCCCTTGCCGGTTTCACTTTCTACATTTATAGAACCTTTATGTTCTGAAATGATCGACTTGACGATGGCAAGACCCAGCCCATTGCCTTCCACTTCGCTGGCTTTGCCGCTGCGGACCCGATAAAAACGATTGAAAATAAATGGCAGGTCCGCAGCTGGAATGCCATATCCGTTGTCTTCAATGAGGATGGTGACCTGCCCGGGTTTGACAGCGGCTTTCACATTGACTTCGCCGCCCTGCGGGGTGTACTTGATGGCATTGCCGATCAGGTTGCGGAACGTCTGCCTCAATTGCAAGGGATCACCGCTTAACTGGATGGCTCCATCGGGCAGGGTCATGTTGAGAGATTGAATTTTCTCTTTTGCCTGAAAGATGAATTCATTTTCCATTTCCTGAAGAATCGCTTTAAGTTCAACAGGCTCATATTTTTGAATGGCTTCCAGATCAGACTGAGCAAGCGACATCATGTTCTGCACAAGCTCACTCATGTTCTTGACCGAGTGTTTGATGCGCTCGACAAAATCCTTTTGGTTGTCATTGAGGTCTCCGGCATGAGCCAAAAGCTGTGCGTACCCGCCAATCGATGTGAGCGGATTCTTGAGGTCGTGCGAAGCCGTGGCAATGAACTCGTTCTTGATGCGGTCGAGGTCTTTGAAACGGCTCACATCATGCAGAATGGCAACCATCCCACCATCTTCGATGGGGGCGATGAATGCCGTAAATGTGCGCTTATCGGGCCAGACCACCTCACCCGAATTCGACATATGCGAGAGTCGGGCTTCCTCTAAAAGGGTGATGAAGGTTTCATATCCGCTATCAGCAGGCAGGGGTTGGTTGATCTTTACAGAGCGTTCTGTGAATAATTGCTCGCCCGCCGGGTTAAGCAGGGTCAGATTGCCCTGTGAGTCGAAAAGCAGCATGGCTTCGGCAGCGTGACGTAGAATCGCTGCCACTTTCTTTTGTTCCTGGATGACCACCGAATACAACTGTGCATTTTCGATGGCAATGGCTGCCTGGCTGGCAATTGCTTGCAGCAGAAGCAGATGATCGTTATTGAAATAACTTTCCTGTTCATGTGTAAGTAGGATCAGCCCAAGCAGAGCGTGCCGCCCAAGCACGGGCACCACCAACGCCGAGCGGATGGCAGAGCCTGCATCCACCTGCCAGAGCGGGTCATTGACGGCGTCTTCGATCACCAACCCCTGACTGGTGCCTTTAACATGTTGGATGAGCTTTGCGGGTGGGGTCAGATTTTCGGCTGCACCGGAAGGATTCAGCACCACCTCATACTTTTCGCGAACATCCTTTTCATTCTCATTCAGAATGTACATATTGCCTTGAAGGGCGCCGAGGGTCTCTGCCGTGCGTTTGAGCAGTACATCTGCCAGGTCTTTAATATCGAGGCGGGCACTGAGTTGTTTTCCGATCTCGGGTAACAGATTCAATTCGCGGTTGCGGCGGCGGGTCACATCCTCTGCTTCTTTCACGCGCAGTTTGGTGCGGATGCGCGCCATCAACTCATGGCGGTCAAAGGGCTTGGTCACATAATCATCTGCGCCGAGGTTCAGCCCTGAGCGCACATCAGACGGGTCAAGCCGTGCCGCCGTTAGGATGATGACCGGGATATGCGCAACCGCCGGGTCTTTACGGATCTCTTCGAGGACAGTGAAACCGTCTTTTTTGGGCATGTTAACATCCAGAAGCACAATATCTGGAAGCTCGTCACGCACCTTGTTCAAGGCTTCCTGCCCATCTCTGGCAACGACCTGATCGTAGCCTTCATATTCAAGATAGCGCGTCAACAGAGTGACGTTATCCATTACATCATCAGCCACCAATATCTTGAACTTTCGTTTGACTGCGGTCTTTTTCCCGTCTGCGCCGCCGGTCGATTGTTTCATTTCAGTGATGGCAGTAGTGGCGATTTCGCAGATTCTCTCGGGGCGCACTGGCTTGATAATGACATCATTAACCTTCAAACGCTGGGCACTCACTTTTAGACCGGGCACATCATATGCCGTGATGAGATAAGAATAGGAAGGTTTTCCGCCGGGGTGGTTCTGCATTTTCTCGATCAGTTCCAACCCTGTCATTTCCGGCATGATCATATCGGTGAATAAAATATCAACGCCCTTGTCCTTCACTTTTTCCAGGGCATCCAATCCGCTGACAGCCGAAACCACGTCCACCGAGGGACCGATCTGGGCTAGCGCGCGCGCAAGCGTCGTGGCGGTGTTGGGATGGTCATCCACAACAAGGATGCGCACTAATTCTTGAGTAGGTGCGAGGGGCGTATTCATATGGATATATTTTCACAGGAATCCCCCGGGGAAAAGATAGGTTGGAGAGGATAAAAGTTGGCAAAAGTTGGGAAATGAAAACCCGCCTCAGGCGTGGACCGGAGGCGGGTTTTCATCCATTGGGCGGGGTGCAGCTCAGAAAATGCATCCTATGGCGAATTGTTGCTATCTGTCTCTTCGTCGACCAAACAGCGTGAATCTACATAGACCCAAATTTGGTGCTTTCCTGCTGGCAATCCACCAGTAACTGTAACATTTTTTATATCAGTCATATCAGCGGGGATGTTGGCATAGTCATTCGAGGTAAAGAAGTCGCCGGGAGGTGGGCAGCCTGTTATAGGGTCAAGCAAGGTCGACGGATCACGGTCGATATAAACATCGAGGTAGATCGTGTTGGCTCCTGTTGAAGCACCTTGGTTCTTGACCGTAATATTCACTGTAAATGTTTGACCATTTTGCAGCGCAGTTGGATTAATTGTGACGTGTGTAATAATGAGATCTGGCTTTGTGGTGTCAATTGAAAGATTGGTGTAATACCCTTTTACGAATGATCCATATATTGTAGGGGTGCTATCTGACTTGATCAGTGCGGGAGTCCAATCATGATGGTACATCCATGTTAGGTTGCTGAGATTATTACTGTCAAGCCATTGGGTGAATGGATCGCCATATGAGGTTTGCGTGCCGGGCCAAGTCGGATTGGTCACGTCACTGTCTTCATACCCCCACTCTGACACAATAACAGGTTTTACACCAAGCAACCCGCCCAAATCTGCATTCCAAACAGCTGCAGTGTTGTAGCCCTCGACAGAATATTTATGATAGGCATACATAACTTTTGTATCTGCCAATGGATCATCCTTGATACCAGCCAGCCAGCTTGCCCAACCGCTACCGGTGGCAAGTACGATATTTTGAGCACCATTGTTTCGTACTGTTTGAATAATATTTTCATAATACGGCTTCAGACTTGTCCAGTAGGTTACATTAGACCAGTCGCTACTGTCATGAACAGGTTCGTTCCAAAGATCAAAAATGATACGAGTGTCAGACCCATATGTTTGTGCCATTTGAGCCCAGAAGGAGGTTGCTACGCTTAAACTGGAGTCGTATGTATCTGCTGGGTTGCCAGGATATGCTGGTTGATACCAACCATTGGGCCAACCAATAACATGATAAGAGATGATTACATACATGCCATTGCTCAGTGCGGCTTGAATTTCTGTGTCCAATCCCTCCAACAAGGTGGTGCGATTCATATTCTTCCATTGGGTGGGAAAGATACTGATGCGGACAACGTTGGCATGCCAGTCTTGTGCGAGTGTTGCGTAATTTGCTGTTGAATACATGGAACCATACCAGCCGCGTGCCCAGAACGGATCTCCCATATTGATGCCGCGTAAACGGACAGCCTGTCCATTCGCCATGAGTTGTGTCCCCGAAATTGAGAGCCCTGGCAAGGTGGATGTTACACACGAATTTGTAACGGACAAAGTCGGTTCCGAATACCCTGTAAACGTAGGAACTGCATTTTCAACATGGATTATGGTTTTAATAGCTGAAATCACCCAATTGTTCCAATCGGTATATCCGCGTGTACCGTGCCCACCTCCTGGTGGACAGATGCTGAAGACATTCGTATCACCTTGGACAAAATGGGCATTACTCAATACACGAATACCACAATTTCCCCAGGTGCATTCATCCACGGGAAAAGTCGTGTCTCCCAGATTTTCAATCATGGCTATGCTGTATGCTGATGTATCAGCCAGACCTGTACGATTGTATTCTCCGGTATTAGCGTTTACCAAGTTCCCAGGTGCGCCATACCCAGCATCTTCTGAAACAAAGCCGATCACGTTACCTTTGCTTTCTGCACTGCCATCGTATCCGTTGCTGCGCACATATTCGATCACCCAATAATTTTGTGCTCCACCATATGAAGACCCATTTAAGACGATGGCGTTGCAATTAGATGGAATGGTTGCATCAACGCAAAGTTTATTCAATCCTTCCAGAGTCTTTTGGCTGATATCGCTGATCCAAGTTTGGCTTGAGTCAAAACCAATGGCAAGGGTCACATAACCTTGATTCGCTAGATTTGTGTTTTGTAGTGATATGGAAGCATTTACTCCCCCTACTCCGCCCCAACCAGGCAAAAATACCACCACAGGTCTTTTTTCTCCAACTGGAATGCCTGTTTGCCAACTTGCAATTGCCTTGTTAGGCGTCAACGTTTTGGTGTTAAGTGCCATCAATGGCTTGGCTTCAGCAGTAAGAAAAAAACGTCCAACTAATAGTATGGTCAATGCTAATGTAAGGGTAAACGAAACTTTGGTAAGCCACTGGTTTTTCATGAGTTTTTCTACCTTTATTATTGATGATGAAAGTATATCCAAATTACACGGAATAACATCCAGCCCAAATCTCCTATACAAAATAGCAAAACCCGCCTCAAGCGCGGACCGGAGGCGGGTTCTTATCCAATGGGCGGGGACATACCCCAGAGCATTGTCTACCTAATCGCTTACGAGCCGATAGCCTGTTCCGCGCACATTGAGCAGGTAGGTCGGGTTGTGGGCGTCTGTTTCAATGATCTGGCGTAATTGGTGGATGTGCCACTTGCTAAGTTCCTGTGCCTCTCGCGGGTCGGTTTGATATCCCTGTGATTCGGCAACCAGAGTTTGGTAATCGACCACGTCTGGAGCGTGACGCGCAAGCACAAGTAAATAGTCAAAAGAGGTTGGCGGGGTGTTGAGCGGTTTGTCGTTAAGAAGCACACGCCGGGCATGAAGATCGAGCACCAACGCCCCGCGTTTGAGGAAACGCTCCTTCTCAAGCGATGCCGGATTCAAAGGCTCGGTGGTCTTGCCGGAAAAAATTCCGATCTCGAGATTTTTTAATTCGCTTTGCAGAGATTCAATCTGGGTTTGTATTTCGCGTTTGCGTTTTTCGCGCTGTTGGTTGAGCAAAATGGAGCGGGTGCGCTCGATGATGATCTCCGGTTTGACGGGTTTGAGCAGGTAATCGGTGGCGCCGTGTCGCAGGGCATCCACTGCCGAGTTGACATCGGGCTGGGCGGTGAAAAGTACCACGGGCAAGGATGGGTAATTGCTGTGGATGAGTTTGAGCGCATCCATGCCCTGCATACCGGGCATGCGTAGATCGGTCAATACCATATCGAAGGCGGTGGTGCGCAGGTAATCGAGCCCTTTTTCCGCGCTGTCGGCTGTGGTCACTTCGAAGCCAGCCTGCTGCAAAATACGCGCCATGGTTTTTCGCAGGGAGGCTTCATCGTCGATGATGAGAATATGCCCGGTGACTTTCATTCGATCTCCGCGGGAATGCCCGCCACTGGCAGCCAGACCTTGAAGGTAGCGCCTGGTGTGAGGATGTTATTTTCTGCGATCAGCCGCCCTCGATGTTTGAGGACGATGTCATGCGAGATGGTCAGCCCGATGCCTGTGCCTCGTTTCTTGTTGGTGATGAATGGATCAAAAATATACGGCAGGATGGCGGGTGAAATCCCAACGCCGTTATCACAAACAGACATCAAGATTTCGTTGGTATCGATTAAATATTGAGTGCGGACGGTGAGCTTACCGCCATTGGGCATGGCTTCCACGCCGTTCATGAGCAGGTTGAGCACAACCTGACGGATCTGGTCTGACAATGCCATGATAACGGGCAGGTCCTCATCCGGCTGGAATTCGAAGGTGACATTGTTCTTGCGCAGGTGGGTGGCGGTCAGTGCGTATACATCTTCAATGATGGAATTGAGGTGGGTGTGCTGAAGGTCCTCTGCCTGGGGCGGGCGGTAGGTGTCGCGCAGGCGTTCGATCAAGCTTGCCATGCGTTCAGACTCGGCGATCACGATCTCAAGGTCGTTATAGCCTTGTGGCGTCATGCCTTTTTCCTCTTTTAAAAGAAAGAGGGCGTTTTGAATGGCTTGTAACGGATTATTCAACTCATGTGAAACAGATGCCAACAACCGCCCCATGACAGCGAGCCGTTCATTTTGAATGAGCTGGTTTCGGACGGCTTTTTCTTGTTTCAGGGAAATTTGCAGGGTTTCGTACAACTCTGCCTTCTGAAGCGAAGCCGCTAGTTGGTCTGCCACAATGCCTACAAGTTGCAAGTCGCGCGGCGTGAAGTTCGTGGTTTGCGATTGCTGGACATCTAAAACTCCCAGCAAATGGTCTCCTGCTAGGATCGGAACCGCTAATTCGGATTTGGTATCCAATTGCATTGGGTTTTTGATGTAAAAGATCACCTGGCTCACATCATTAGTAAAGAAGGGCTCTCGAGTATCCGCCACATGCCCAATGATTCCAGACCCGGCTTTCAAGCGATACTCCTCTTCTTTTAATTTTTTGCCGCTGCTGCTGGCTTTGAGAATGAAATCTCCGGTTTCCGGGTCTACTAAATAGACCTGTACGAGGTTGAACCCAAAATTCTGCTCCAGAAGGTCAACCGCATCATGCAGTAGTTCCTCGGCATCCAGAGCCAACAATCCGCGGCTGATGTGATACAGAGCATTTGTTTCACGTAACGCCTGCTGGGTACTTTCCAATAGGCGCGCATTTTCGATGGCGATGGATGCGTTGACGCCCAAAGTCCGCAGCAGGTCGGCTTCGTCTTGTGAAAAGGCATTCGGCTGTTTGCTTTGCACGCTGATCGTACCGAGAGTCTTCTCTCCGCTAATGATCGGGGTGACCATCAACGAACGGAATTGTACCAGGGTATCGAACAGGATGAAGCGAGGGTCGGTTTGCACGTCGGTGACGTTGATCGTTTCTCCGCTGGTGATGGCTTGCCCAGCGATGCCTTTGCCAAGCCGCATTTGTGCCTTGCCCGCCCAGACGTCCTGAAACCCGATGACCGCCTCAGGCGTGAGTAGGTCTTTCTCTGTATCCAAGCTGTGGATGACCGCCTGTTCCGCGCCGGGGATCAACTGCCTTGCCGAGTTGACGATCAACTCCAGCACGTTGGGAAGACCGATCCGTTCGGTTTCGCTCAAGGCGCGGGCGATGCGCGTCATGGCGTCGGTTTCGCGCAATCGTTTTTGAATCTCAAAATCCTGTTGGGCATTCCAGAGGGCAAGCGCGATCTGGTCTCCGGCTTGTGATGCGTTCTTTTGCTCATCCATTGTAAAGACATGCGCCTGCTTGTAGGAGATGGTCAATGCACCGATCTTGGATTTACCGACGATCAGTGGAACGCTCATTGCCGAACGGGCAGAGAACTGCCGTGAAACTTCAGTGGAAATGTAAGGGCTGGCTTCAAGGTCTTCAGCAAGGATCAACCCGCCGGCTTCAAGCGCGGCGGCGGTTAGGGAGGGTTGACCCTTTGGGAAGCGAAATTCCTGAATAGGTTTGGCTGTGGAAGCGACGATGGTGATATCGCTTTTTTCAGCATCCCAACGAGTGATGGTGCAGTCATCTGCTTCGAGCAGTGATGCCAGTTCCTTGACGAGGTTTTGCATCAGGGAGTCGAAATCTTGCGAGGCAATGATGGCATGAGTGATGTCGTTAAGCAGGGAGAGGTAGCGTTCGCGTGACCGCAGCGTGTTCTCTGTTTGAATGAGTTTTTGTACGCTATCTTGCAGGTTCCCTGAAATGCCCCCGGTAAAGATCATAAAAAAGTAGACTAGAAAATTCCCCTGTACGATGGCAGCGGGCCAGGGGATGCCATGAATCGAAGCGCTCAAAAATGTACTCAGAAAAATGGCGCCTGTTCCTGCAACCAGTCCCCAAATTCTGCCGAACAACCAGCCTGCCGCCACAATGGGTAGAAAGACCATGATGTGAATTTCAATCCCAATCTGTTTTTCGAACAAAAAGACGGCAAGAATATACAACGCTGTCAGCGAAAAAAAATTTCCCCACTTCACCAGAGGCGATTGAGTGTTGACCTTCATTCTCAATATTGTAGCACTCTGTGAAGCGGGGAAGCTCATTCGCAACCACCTTGTAAGGAGTTTATTTGGCGTATTCGGTAGCTCTGGTTTCGCGGATGACTGTCACACGGATCTGACCGGGGTATTGCATGGTCTCTTCGATCTTTTTGGCGATATCTCGCGCCAGGCGGGTCGAGCCGAGATCGTCGATCGTATCTGGCTTGACGAGGATGCGCACTTCACGTCCGGCTTGGATGGCGAAGGCTTGCTGCACACCGTCGAAGGACATGGACATTTCTTCAAGCGAGCGGATGCGTTTGATGTAGGCTTCGAGGTCTTCGCGGCGAGCGCCGGGGCGGGCACCTGAGATGGCGTCTGCGGCTTCTGCTATGACAGCTTCTACGGTTTCCTGATCCACTTCATGGTGGTGGGCGGCGATGGCGTTCACCACCACTGCATTGACGCCATAGCGTTTGCAGAATTCAGCGCCGAGTCCGGCATGTGTGCCTTCCTGGTTGTGATCCATGGCTTTGCCGATGTCGTGCAGGAAGCCGCCCATTTTGGCAAGCTCTACATTTGCGCCAATTTCAGCGGCAAGGATGCCCGCCAGTTTGGAAACTTCCACAGCGTGGGCAAGTTGGTTCTGACCATAGGAGGTGCGGAACTTGAGACGCCCCATCATCTTTAAAATTTCGGGGTGCAAGCCAGAGACGTTTGCATCGTATGCGGCTTGTTCACCGGCTTCGTTGATGATCTTCTCAACAGCACGGGTTTCGTCTTCAATGACCTTTTCGATGTGAGCAGGGTGAATACGTCCATCGAGGATGAGCTTGGAAAGAGCGCGACGCGCGATTTCACGGCGAACCGAGTCGAAACAGGAGACGGTGACCGAGTCGGGGGTATCGTCCACGATCACGTCGACACCGGCGGCTTGTTCAAAGGCTTTGATGTTGCGCCCGTTACGACCGACGATGCGCCCTTTCATTTCTTCGCTAGGGAGGGTCACCACGGCGCGGGTCACTTCGGCAACATGCTCAGAGGCAACGCGCTGAATGGCATCGGCAATGAGTTTGCGGGCGCGCTTCTCGCCTTCTTCACGCGCTTCCGCCTCGATCTGACGGATGATGCGTGCCATGTCGCCACGGGCTTCTTTTTCGACGGCGGCAAAGAGATCTTTGCGAGCTGCTTCGGGAGTCATCTGCGCGATCTCTTCGAGTTTTTTCATTTGATCTTCGAACAGCTTCTCGGCATCGTTGTGGCGTTTGTCAATTTGTGATTGACGACGGTTGAGATTCTGTTCGCGTTGTTCCATCTTGTCGTAGCGGCTGTCCACTTCAGAACGGCGCTTTTCGAGGCGTTCGGTATCGCGGTTCAGTTCGATGCGGCGTTCCTTGATCTCGCTTTCGGCAGCCTGGATGATCTTGGTGGCATTATCTTGCGCGCCTTTGACGATCATATTCGCCTGAGTTTGTGCGGCTTTGACGATGTCGTCTGCGCGGTCTTGTTTGGCTTTGGTGGCGCGGTCTACCTGGTAGCGATGGAAGAAATACCCCGCCGCGGCGCCAATGATCAACGCCAGAATATCTATCAATATGATGATCGGATTCATGTTAGTTCCTCATCTTCAAAATGTGTATCTTCCGTGTGCGTCTCGTTCCAAATGCGGGTGACGACGGACGTAACAACGGAATAGGGGAAGCCGCGCCTTGCAAGGTGATCGGAAAGTTTCTTGCGAAACTCGCTCCACTCCAGACCTAGGAATCTGGGTGCCCGTTTTCGGGCGGTTTCGTACGCTAGGGCTTCTTCGTCGATGTTGGCAACGGCTTCTTTGACCGTTTCCTCATCGAGCCCTTTTTGACGAAGTTCCATCGTCAAAGCGCGGCGGCTGCGGGGGCGGAATGTATTGCGATTTTCTACCCACGCCTGAGCAAATTCATTGTCATTGGCGAGCCTGTTATCGCGAAGGCGGGTCAACGTATGTTCGATGACCTCTTCGGAATACTCGTGCTTTTTCAGGTTCTGCCGTATTTCTTTCTCTGAACGTGCGCGATAACTTAAGAAGAGTAGTGCTTGTTGCAATGCCTTCTCTTGCGCATCTTCATTCTGTAGTTGGTCGATCTTTTCTTCGCTTAGTACATCTCCAATTTTGAGCCAAGCGGCAGTGATGCGTGCCAGCCCGAAGGCGAATTCCCCGTCGAGGTGAACGTTCACCCGATTGGGATTCTTCTTTTGCACTTCGAGAGCGGTTATCTTTTTCATGTTAAACACACACAGCCGAGATGCCCGACACGAGTCGGTCTCGGCTGTGAAATGGTCTGGGGTTGGGAACCAGACTCCGGCTTAATAAAGAAGCGTTGCCAGAGGTGGGTCGAAATCCGTGATGGAGTCCATCACGTTCGGCACTTGTAGATTTTAGGGTGAAGCCAGGCGGCTCAGGGTCATTTTTCTGTTGTTAGACTTCACAAGTTAACTCCCAAAACCGGGGGAGGATCGTGCGCGAATTTTCCAGTCAATTTCAAGCATGAGACCGCAGAGTGCGGTGGAAGTGTTCAAAGTTTTCTTAATTATACATGAAATTTAATTTTTGTTAACATTGGTTCTTCGTGACAGGATTCGATGCCCTGCCTTCTTTTGTAGGTATAATGAAAAAAATATTTGACCCATTATAGAGGTGACATGATCCACCAGCAGAACGTTGATGCGAATGATATTCAAAATGTGCGTCGATTTGTTGCATTTATAGGGCTGTATATCATTTTGGTAAGTCAATTTCTGGCGTTTTCAACCCCAGTAGAAGATGTGCTCCTGCCGCCATATACCTGGCTGGCACTGATCGGGGTTTTCATCCTGGTTTTTAGCCGTTTCTTAAGAGACACCTCGTTTTTGCGGAAGCTCTCGCAAACGCGTTTTTTTAGTGACCAGGCGTTTTGGATCGTTGCGGGGGTTTTGTTTTCAGCTTTAGGGGCGTTGGCAACTTTTTTCTTTGCAAAATATACCCGGGTGAATTACATTCCTGTGGTTACAGTATGGCTATTGGGGGCGGGTAGTTATGTATATGCTTTCTTTCAAGCGGGGGAGTGGGCAGTGTTTGTGTCGGCGCAGGATTGGTTCAAGAAGCATCGAACTGAGATCATTTTGATGTTGCTGATCACGGTGGCGGCATTTGCCGTTCGGTTTTATAAGCTTGGCGAGTTGCCGCGTGTTTTGGATGGGGATGAAGGGGCTGTTGGTTTAACCGCTCAACTGACGAATGAAGGTGTGCTTAGCAATCCATTTGCTTTATGGGATAACTTTGGCGCACTCTACCTGCAGTTAATTAATTTTTCGTTGAAGATCTTTGGTATTAATGCCTTTGCGTTACGGTTAATACCTGCCATTGGAGGGGTGCTTGCCATTCCAAGCATGTATTTATTGGGGCGGCAGATCGGCGGCTGGCGGGTTGGTTTGATCGCGGCATTTCTGATCGCATTTTCTCATTCGCATATCCACTTTAGCCGGATCGCTTCCGTCGCTTATATTCATGGTGCATGGATTGCACCGCTTGAATTGTATTTGCTATTAAGCGGGCTTGAAAAACGCCAGGCATGGCGCACGGCTTTAGGCGGTGTGTTGCTTGCAATTCATTTTTCAGTGTATCTCACGGCGCAGGTTGTGGCAGGCATGCTGGTCGTTTTTACGATCTTGGGCTTTTTGTTTTACAGAGATTGGTTCAAGTCTCGTGCCCAGCAAGTGGCTGCGTTCTTTGGCGGTTTTTTTACAGCCATTTTGCCGGCAGGGCTTTACTTTACCCAGCAGCCTGGCGAATTCTTGAACCGATTGAATAAAGATGGCACTTTTCAATCTGGTTGGCTGGAAAATACCATGTTGGCAACGGGGCAAAGTGCAGTTGAAGTTTTATTTGGTCGGGTAACACACGCTTTCCTATCCCTTATCTACTACCCTGCGCTCGATTTTTACGGCTCGCCAGCCCCTATGTTGAGCATGATCTCGACCGTAATGTTCCTGGCTGGGCTGGGTATTGCATTATGGCGTTTGAAGAACCCTGCTTATTTATTGTTGAACGGCTATTTCTGGGCAGCAACCGTTGCGGTAGGGTTGTTCGCTATCCCTCCCGGCGCGGATTCATACCGTATGTTGATGGCATTGCCAGCCGCCATGATCATGGCAGCTCTGGGTCTTGAAGAGATTCTCGAAATGTTCGGCATCACTTGGGAAACGAAACGAGTGGCGTATGGTGTCTCAGTCGGCATTATCTTCGTGAGTTTGATGGCATTTAATTTGTGGACGTATTACTTCGACTTTGCCGGACGCTGTCGATTTGCATCTGACACGGCGGGACGGTTTGCTTCCTACCTTGGGGCACAAGTGGCTAAGGTCGATAGCGAAGAAAAGATATATTTGCTCAGTGATAATATTTTTGTCCACGGTACACATCCCTCCTCTTTTTTCTTAAGCAAAAGCCGTCAGATATTGAACTTCAATGAACCAATTGACCAGTTGAATCCAGTTTCTGGCGAGGTTATCATCGCACCTCCAAGCCGTATTGAAGAACTGGAACTGTGGGCGCGTGCCAACCCCGGCGGTGACCTGCGTTATCAATATGATTGCACTGACCCTATCCTTTTGATGTACCAGGTTCCATAAAGAGGTCTATTGGACGTACGTGAATACGAGATCATGTTCCAGGCGGAGGAACGCCATTGGTGGTATCTGGGAATGGCAACCATTACCCGGGCTTTGTTGAACCGCCATGTACACCCAAGTCAGCGCCTGAACATATTGGATGCCGGATGCGGTACAGGTGCTGCCATGACAACTTACTTGGCAGACTATGGCGATGTCACTGGCGTGGACCTATACAAAGAAGCCGTGATATTAAGCCGCAAACGCAATGCCTCTCGCCTTGCCCGCGCCTCCATACTGGACCTGCCGCTGGCTTCTGCTTCCTTTGACCTTGTCACCAGTTTCGACGTTTTGTACGAACGCGGTGTACCGGATGAAACCCGTGCCTTGCGAGAATTTTTTCGAGTGCTCCTACCTGGCGGATATCTACTAATGCGCCTACCTGCCTATGACTGGCTGCGCGGACAGCATGATGAACGAGTTCACACCCGCAGACGGTATACCAAAGGACTTTTAAAGTCTTTGCTTGAACAAAGCGGATTCCACATCGTGCATCTTTCGTACGCAAACACCTTGTTATTTCCGCTGGCTCTGGCAAAAAGGATCGGCGGACGTATCTCGCCATTGCGTAGTGAACGCTCAGATTTGAGTGTGGATCGAACCAATGAAATCTTCAGGCGCATTCTTTCATGGGAGGCGCCTTTTGTTTCCAGTTTTGGGTTGCCTTATGGACTCAGTGTCTTTGCAGTTGCGAGGAAAATGCCATGAGTAAATTATTGGAGCCAGATCGTAAAAGACTCAAAAGCCTGAGTGTGGTTTTCCCGGCGTATAACGATGGCGGGACCATTGCCAGTATGGTGGCGGCAGCATCCATTGCCTGCCGTCAGGTGACGGATGATTTTGAGATCATCGTGGTGAATGATGGCAGCTCGGATTACACTGCTGAGATGCTGGCAGAAATGCAGACGCGTTACCCTGAATTGAGAGTCGTCACACATGAAAAGAATCGCGGTTATGGCGGCGCGTTACAAAGCGGCTTTTCAGCAGCAACAAAAGATTGGGTGTTTTATACCGATGGTGATTCGCAATATAACCCACTTGAGTTGGATGATCTGGCACAAGCTGTGTATGGCGGTGCTGAACTCGTCAATGGATATAAGCTAAAGCGGAACGACTCACTTGTCCGCATCTTGATCGGGCGGGCATATCATTACTTCGTGAAACTTACCTTCGGCATTCGCATCCGCGATGTAGACTGTGACTTTCGCTTGATCCCAAGGCATATCTTGCAAGGCATTGAGTTGAAAAGCGTCAGCGGCGCGATTTGTCTGGAAATGGTTAAAAAGATCGAAGATGCCGGGCATGTCTTTGCGGAAGTGCCGGTTAACCATTATTCACGGAAATATGGCGTTTCTCAATTTTTCATCCCCTGGCGAATTATCCGCACTTTGAAACAGTTAGCCGGTTTGTATTGGATGCTGGTCATTAAGAAAGAACACCTTCAGAAAAAATCATAATGGATATTGCTTCAAGTTATAAAAATAAAAGGGCATTGATCACAGGCGGACTCGGATTTATTGGTAGCAATCTAGCACGGACACTGCTAGACTTTGGCGCGGACGTGACCATTCTTGATAATGCCGACCCGGCTTCAGGGGCGAATCCATTTAATCTGGACGGGATCAGATCACAGGTCACAGTAATGGAGGCGGATATCCAGGATGAGGCAAAATTAAAAGAGGCCGTTCACGGTCAGGATTTTCTGTTCAATCTTGCGGGGGAGATGAGTCACCTTGGTAGTATGCAAGATCCATTCAAAGATCTACATGTCAATGCAGTCGGGCAGCTAAAGCTATTGGAAGTATGCCGCGTGACAAATCCATCAGTCCGCATTGTATTTGCGGGAACTCGACAAGTGTACGGACGCCCTGCGTATTTGCCAGTGGATGAAAAACATTTGCTGACCCCGCTGGATAACAACGGCGTAAGCAAGCGCGCCGGTGAGATGTATCATATCGTTTATCACCGCGTGCATGGCATGGCAACTTGTGTGCTGCGCATGACAAACGTATATGGACCACGTATGCGCATCCGTGATGACCGCCTGACTTTTATTGGCTGGTGGTTTCGGCAGTTGTTGGAAGGGCAGCCTATTCAGATCTTTGGAGATGGCAATCAAATTCGCGATTTCAATCATGTTCAGGATGTGCTGGATGCTCTATTGCGTTGTGCTATAAACCCGGTTGCCTATGGAAAGATATACAACCTTGGAGGAGAACCGATCAGTTTGTTGAACCTTGCGCGTCTTATGATCGCTGTGCATGGGAGTGGGGAATACGAGATGGTGCCTTTCCCTGAAGGTCGTAAACGCATTGATATTGGGGATTATTATGGAAATTATGATCTCATAAAAAATGAAGTCGGTTGGCAGCCGCATGTTGCACTTCAAGACGGGATCAAAGGTATGCTTGAATATTATTACCAACATAAAGGACATTACCTCTAACATGTCATCCATCCCCGCTTTTGATCTGACCCGGCAATACCAATCCATTCGCCATGAACTGGACGAAGCCTTTGCACGTGTGATGGCAGGCGGTTCTTATATTTTGGGTGAAGAGGTTAATGCTTTTGAAAAAGAATTTGCAGCATACTGCGGTGCATCGTATGCCATTGGCGTGGCTTCAGGTACCGATGCTTTGATTTTGTCTCTGCTGGCTTGTGGTGTGAGTGCCGGTGATGAAGTCATTGCCCCATCACATACGGCAGTTGCCACGGTTGCCGCCATTGAGTTGACTGGCGCTCGTCCGGTATTGGTAGATATTGACTTGGCGTGTTATACCATTTCCCCTGAACAAGTCGCACATGCTATTACAGAACGTACTCGCGCTATCATCCCGGTTCATTTATATGGCTGCCCTGCGGAAATGAGTCCATTGTTGGAAATGGCAGCGAAGAAAAATATAACGGTGATCGAAGATGCATCGCAGGCGCATGGTGCATCCATTCTTGGAAGACGAGTAGGTTCGCTGGGTGAGATCGCGGCGTTTAGTTTTTATCCCACCAAAAATCTTGGCGCCATAGGCGATGGCGGCGCCGTTGTAACCAATAACCCGGCGTTGGCAGAGAAAGTTCAGCTCTTAAGGCAATATGGATGGAAGCAACGTTACGTCAGCCAGATCAAAGGGATGAACAGCCGCCTCGATGAATTGCAAGCAGGGTTCTTGCGTGTCAAGCTGCGGCATTTGGATGAATGGAATCAGCGCCGCAGACATCTTGCCAGCCTATACTTTGATCTGCTCTCCGGTTCGGATTTAACCCTTCCGCCTCAACCTGCGGACGTTGTGCCTGTTTTCCATCAATTTGTGATTCGCCATCCCAAGCGGGATGCGCTTCGCGAAACCCTTAGGTCGCAAGGGATACATCCATCCATCCATTACCCGCATCCAGTACACCTGCAGCCTGGATATGTAAACTTGGGTTTGGGTCGTGGAAGCCTGCCCAACTCTGAGCAAGCGGCGGACGAAGTCCTATCCCTGCCCATGTACCCTGAGTTGACCGAGGAAGAAGTGCAGCAGGTGGTAGAGGCTTGCCTTCAATTTTCTTGATCTGATAGGATTTGCGCGGAACTATTAGCAAGCTGGGGGTAAAGAACAGTAGCAGTCGCTGTTAAGCCAAAAATCGTGACAAAAGCAACTATGAGTTTTTGACCGGCTGTGGAATAATTTATC
>JAFLCF010000139.1 GCA_017303735.1 Anaerolineae bacterium | reverse complement strand
CGCCCGCGAGGATCAAGTTGGGTGTATCGGAGGCACGTCCACGCAGTACGTTGAGCGCCAATGTTAGCACATGATTCTTCTCATTGCCAACATTGATAATGACCAGGGGCCAGATGAAGGAGTTCCAAGCGTAGAGAAAGGTGAAGGTAGCTTGAGTCGCCAGGGCGGGGATGGAGGCGGGGACGATGATGTCCGTCAAAATTTGCAGGCGGGAGGCTCCATCTAGCAAGGCGGCTTCTTCGATCTCCTTGGGGAAGGTGATGAAGTGCTGGCGCATCAGGAAGGTGCCGTAGGCGGTAAAGATCCACGGGATGATAAGCGCGGCGAGGCGGTCTGTCCAACCGATGAGCACCATCAGTTGATAAAGTGGAACGATGAGCATCACAAAAGGAATCATGATGGTGCCAAGATAAAAGACGAAGACTGTATCACGCCCGGGGAATTTGAGGCGGGCGAAGGCATATCCACCGAAGATGGATGTTGCCAACTGCCCCAACACCACCAAGACTGTGACGAGTGTAGTGTTGGTTAAAGCACGCCCGAGGTTGTTGAGCTCGATCACTTCGGTGTAGTTTTCAGGATGTCCGCCAAAGGTTTCCACCGGTTCGCTCAAGCGGACGTTTTGATACACCTTGGTATCTGGATTTTGTGGGTCGACGAATTCACCGACAGTGGTCTGGCTGACGAGGATCATCGGCACGATCTGCCCGTCCACATCCACGTCGAAGAGCTTTACTTCCTCGCCATTGACCGTCACTTTTTGTTGATTCGTCGCGCCGCCGGTGGGTTTAACTTCGGTGAGATAACGTTCCACGGTCGCTTTGAGATCATCCGCTGGTGCGTAAATGCCGACCTTGATGTTGCTCTTGGCAAGCGCATATTCCTTTTGAACACCATCGACATCCACATAGTAGAGTGGAAGCGGTTCATCGTATCCCTCCACTTGAGTAGTAACAGGGTCACGCGGCAACATACGCGGCGGATAACGGAAGGTATCTGCGGGGATCTTGAAGGATGTAGACAGCATATAGAAGAACGGGAACAACATGATGAACGCAAAGAACGTCAAAATGAAGTAAACGGAAAATTTACTCAGGAACTGACCAATACGATAGGATTGGATTTTCATTTTTTGCTCCTAGCTCTCGTAAATGCTGGAACGGCGCTGACGCTGGAACTGGATGAGGGTCAGACCGAAAATGACAATAAAGAGGACCCACGCAATAGCCGACGCGTAGCCTTGTTTAAAGTTTTGAAAACCACTGCGATACAAATACAAGACCAAGGTGATGGTGGAGTTGTTCGGTCCTTCTGGCGGGTTCATCAAAATGAAGACCTGCTCAAAGACTTGCATGGCTTGAATGGTGGTGGTGGATACAACGTAAAAGGTTGTTGGAGCAAGCATGGGCAGTGTTATGCCCCAGAACTTGTCCCAGGCTCCGGCTCCATCGACGGTGGCGGCTTCATACAACTCGCCGGGAATGTTCTGCAAGCCCGCAAGGAAGAGCACTGTATTGAAGCCCATCGTCTGCCAGGCGGCGATGATGATGATGGCAAATAACGCTGTATTTTCGTCAGACACCCACTGGATCTTCGGATCGATCACAGCCGCATTGAATAGGTTATTCCAGAACTCGATGCCTAATGTGATGAAGTAGTTGATGTAACCGATGGTTGCATTGTATAACCACTGCCAGACGAGAGAGATACCCACGACGGCTGCAATGCTCGGCATGAAATAGATGGCGCGATAGAACTTCATCCCGGGAAGTTTGCTATTGAGAATGTTCGACAAAAGCAAGGCGGGGATCACGCTCAACGGCACAGCGAACAGCACATAGGTCAGGGTGTTGCGAAGCGCGAGCCAGAAAAATTTATCGGCGGCGGCAAATAAGATCCCAGTATTCCCAAAAGTGAAACGCCCAACTTCATCATAGACTTTGATATCTACGACTTCGCGAGCAAGCTGATCTGGAGATGAAAGGGTTGCAAACTTAATATTGAGCAGTTTGGCATAGTTTTCAAGACCGATCCATGTAGGCGGGCGGATGGCGTCTGAGTCTGTGAAGGAGAAATAAAAAGAAAGCAGCAGTGGTCCCGCAAAGAAGATAAGGAACCCCAAAAGATTTGGAGAAAGGAACAGCCAGCCGTTGATGATCTGCTCGTGCCCGGTCTTGACGTTGAGCGCTTGAGCAATCGCCGGGCGCGACATCGACCATAGTGAAAGACCCGTGATAATCAGCCCAGCCACTGCGATCAATCCGTTCGGTTGGGCAAGTTTGCCGAAGAAATAGATCACACCGTTGACTGCATCCACCTGCCAGAGGAAAAGGACAAATCCGCCGATCATGACCCAGCGACTGACAACTTTGAGGCTGCTTTCAGAGGTGGTCTTTTTGGCAGGGAAATATTCCTCAAGCATGCCAAGGAAATAGCCAAGAGCCGTGATGCCAAGATATGGAATGCCCTTGCCGAATGTCTCCCCCAGCGCATCGATACCAATAAAGAATTCGCCGGTGTTCAAGGCAACTACGATGGAGGCGACAAAGCCAAGGTAATCGATCACAAGAGATGCCATACGACCGGCATGATTGTGTTTTGCTATCTGAACCGCGCCAAATGCGCTGAAGCCAGATAACAACGCTGCAACAACCGACAGCAGAATTTTCTGCCAAAGCGCCATCTCTGTTTGCCCGACCCATAACATGATCAAGACGCCCGCCGCCACTAGAGCGAACAAGGCACGCCATATCATGTGGATACGCAAGATCAGGCTGGTCTGAGCATCTATCTGTGATTGAGCTGTCATATTCTCATCTCCATAAGTTGGGATCTCAGAACACGTGACAAAAAAATCTCGAAACTGCAAAACGATTTTGAGGCTTGGAGATTTCTTTGTGTTCCGGAAACGTGGGGCAGGCAAATTGCCTGCCCCACGTTTTACTACAGGGTATTAATTTTCAAACGCTTTGTTGGCTGCATCGCAGATCGTAGCGCCGAAGTCTTCAACAGACTTGCCGCCGGTCAGGACCGCTTGAATTTCAGGTCCCATGATCTGATCGAACTCAGGCCAAGAGCCAGCCCACAACGGACCTTCAGCGGTCGGGTTGGCATCGGGGGCGATGCCGTTCAAGAACGCCTGGTTGTTGGCAGGAGGCGTGAAGGTCAGGAAGGCGTCGAGAGCTTCCTGGCTTACGCGGCTGGGGATGTTGGCGCCGAGGGCAGAGATCTTGCCCTGGGTCTGAGCGGTGGTGAGCGCCTGAACGAGAGCCCAAGCTTCTTCAGGATGTTCGGTGTTGGCGTTGATCACATAGGCGCCCCAGAACAGCCAGTTGCCGGGTCCGTTGGGACCGGTGGGCAGTTCAACGACATCCCAATTGAAATCAACGGTGCGGACGCCGGGGGTAGCCCAACGACCATTCTGGAACATGGCAACTTTGCCAGCGCGGAAACCAGGTTCGGGGTCTTCACCGTAGGGGGTAGCGACATCGAAGTCCTGATAGAGAGAGCGCTGGAATTCGAGACCGGAAAGGGACTCTTCGCTGTTGAGGTTACAAGCAGCGCGGTCTTCAGTGAAGAAACCGCCGCCGGAAGAGTTCAACCAAACACCATAAGGACCCCACCAAGCAGAAGCACCGTAACCATAGATGTCCGAGCCGAGAGCGCGGGTAGCCTGGGCAACTTCGAGGAAGGAGTCCCAAGTCCATTCGCCGTTGGCAGCAAGTTCACGAGGATCGGCAGCACCAGCTTCAGCAATCAAGTCCAGGTTCAGGTAGAGAGCGAAAGTGGACACGTCACGAGGCAGACCCCAAACCGCACCAGAGCCGTCGCCGGAAGCGCCGGTTTCAGGGTTGTAGGTCAGGTGGAACATCGGTCCTTCGTAGAAGTCGGCAGCGGTGTAGCCTTCGGTCGCGGAAGCGAGGTCGGCAGCGTTGAGGATCAAACCGCGGGTGGCGAAATCAGCCACATCGGTTCCGGGGATCCAGAAAACATCGGGAGCGGTTCCGGCTGCAATTTCAGCGCGGAGCTGATCTTGATAGTTCGCGCCTTCAGAACCACCGGGTTCGTACGCGAGGGTGATGCCATCGAGTTCAGCGTCGAGGTCGGTGCTGATCTGGCTGTATACATCAATTTCTTCCTGATTGTCCGGGCGTGTGCGCCAGCGGAGTTCAACTTCTTCAGCAGCGGGTGCTTCAGTCATTGCTTCTTCAGTTGCAGCGGCTTCTTCAGTGGCAGCAGGTTCTTCAGCGGGAGCTTCTTCGGTTGCAGCAGGGGTGCCACAGGCAGCCAGCACGAAGGAAGCGATCACGAGAAGTCCCAGGATTTTCACGAGCAAGTTCTTTTTCATTTATTCTTCTCCTTGGATTGGACAAATAACGAACATCATAAATATGGTCTTGCCTGTTCTTATGCTACGGAGTTAACCACCTCCTTTTTGTGTAGACTGACGTACAACCAATTGAGCCGGTAATTTCATCACGCTGGGGTCAACGGTCTTGTTCTTAAAGATCTCCATCAACTTACGGACGGCTTCCTGCCCGATCAGGGGCATATCCTGCCGCATCGTGGTGAGAGGCGGGTCAAAATAGGAAGACAAAGGCATATCGTCCACGCCTATTACGGAGAGCTGATCCGGCACGCTCAGGTTCACATCCCGCGCGGCACGCATCACGCCCATCGCCATGCGATCATTCTGTGCAAAGATGGCGGTCGGCACGTTATTCTTCTTCACAAAGTCCAACAACGCATCGCGACCCGATGAAGCTGACCAGTCGCCTTCAAATGCCAACGACTGGTCAAACTTAATGCCAGCCTCCGCCAATGCGAGCTGAAAACCCACAAGACGATCTTGCGAACAATCCTCTTCCATCGGACCAGTGATCAGACCAATGCGTTTGTGCCCAAGCGAGATCAAATGCTGTGTGGCTTCGTATGCCACCTTCTCATCATCTAGCGAGATCGAGCAGACGAGTTCATCATGCGAACGCGCACCCACGAACACCACAGGGAATTCTTTCGGAATGTGCATGTAACGATCATCGGCATACGGGTTGATAACGATTAACCCATCCACCCGGCGATGACCCACCAGTTCATCCACCAACTCATGGAACGACTGCGGGTCTGAAGCCGACGACGACAATACAAAATAATTGTTCTGTCGGGCTTCCACCTCGGCGCCTTCTACAATGCTGGCAAAGGTATAGTCTGTAAGATTGGGAGAAATAATGGCGAGGGTGTGGGTCGAGCCACGAGCCATCGAACGCGCGATCGCACTGGGGCGGTAGCCCAACTGCTCAATCGCAGCCTCTACCAAGGCACGAGTCTCGGGCAGGACTTCCTCACTGCCGTTAATGACACGCGAAACGGTCTGGTGAGAAACGCCAGCCTGTCGGGCAACATCACGGATAGTAGGGCGATTAGGAGTCATTTGATATAATGTGACCGGTCACGTGAACGGTAACATGAGTCTACAGAAAAATAATCCCTTTGTCAAGTAGGTAAACCAAATTGAGGTGTTTTGATGGTCAAAATTAAAGCCGATTCTCTCAAAATTCAAGCAATTTCCCCCAACTACACCTGGGAATGGAACGCTGACACCGACATATTTTGCCTATACGACGTAAAAAGCCGCCTCATCTCCCGCGCCCGCCACTGTCCCCTCCTCGTCACCTCTCCCACTCAATCAGATTTTCCAACTCCCACCTACCAAGTGGATGACAATCGAATCTCCATCACCTATCATGGACAAAACCCCGCCTCTTCCTTAACGGTCAACTGGTCCTTCCATTCAGACTTTATCTCCCTCGAACCGCTCCTCCTAACACCCCCCGCAAACACAGACATCGTCCAGATCATCTACTTCCCCGAAAGAGACGGCGACTCCTACAAGCCGTCCATGTACAGCCATTATGCTGTCGTGCCCGGCTTGTGCATGAGCACGAACATATCGCCAATTGTCGATTTGCACTCGCACCTCTCCACCACAACTGTCCTTGGCTCCGGCGCCATGCGTGGACCTGGCTTGACCCAACAATGGGGTTTGCCCGCGCATTACTTCTGCACCTTCAACACCTCCGACCGCTGGAACGCCATCGGCGCAAAAGACCTGCAAACTCAGGCTGCCTGCTGGGGACTCGCCGAGCTGCCACAAGGCGACTTCCGTTTGGAAATCCGCGAGATTGGCATCAGTCCCATCCTCAACTTAAGAAGCGATCTATGGAAACACAAGCCCGATACCCTCGGCTTTCACTTCATCATCACCTTCGGCGAGAATTATCACGAAGCGATTCGTAAGTATTACCAGGTTTTACAACGTGAGAAATTTATCTCGCCTAAAAAGCATTCACCCAAAAAACAAGAAATCCTTCTTGCGCCGCAATACAACACTTGGGGCGTAGAGTCTGCTTTAGCTCTCCCACCCGAGCAGTTGACCGAAGACCTCGTCCACGATATTTTCAGTAAACTTCAACGCTCCGGTATGCAAGCCAAGACCTTCGTTATCGACGACAAATGGGAAGGCACGCACGGTGAACTCAAACACGACTCCGAACGTTTCCCAAACTTTGAAAACCTTTTGAAAGACATCCGCGCTCAAGGCTACAACATCGGTTTATGGGCGGCTTTCCTGCGCTGTCAAAATCCCGCCGCGCTCGGCTTGGACGAGTCACACCTGTTACAAACACATGAAGGCAAAACACTTTGGCTCGACCATCAAACCTCCCACTACGGCATCTTCGATATGACCCAGCCCAAAGTGCAGGACGTATTACGCCAGCGCGCCAAAGAATTCATCCGCCGTTACCAGCCAGACCTGATCAAATTCGATTTCGGCTATGAATTGCCATCGCTCGATGTCGCTGCCCCAAAAGATATGACTTTTGCAGGCGAACGCTTGTTGCAAAAAGGATTGGAAGTCATTGTGGGTGCAATGAAAGAAGAAAACCCCGACCTCGTCATTATGTACTATGGTCTCTCGCCCCTGCTCATTGATTACTACGACCTGCACAGCCCAGATGACCTTGTCTACTGTATTGGCGATTACGACTTGGAGACCAATCGCCGCATCTTATTTAGCAGCTTATGCGGCGAACTCGGCATGCCCACTTACAGCTCCTCCGGCTACGACTGGAACTCCGCCATTGACATCTGGTTTGATTCTGTCGCTTCGGGCAGCCTTGGTTCACTTCACTGTTTCGATGGCGACGAGAACGGGGAAAAACCGTCAGCGATACAGATTGCAAAATTTAATGGACTCAACTCCCTCGTTAGGAAAGAAGCGTTCTTCACCACCAAACCAGTCCACGCCAAATGGCATGGAATCCGCGCGGGCTTGGCTCCCTCTTGGGAGCGAGTCGAAAACGGCAAGACAGTTCTGCTTGCTCTGCGAACGCATCAATTCGACGGCAAGCCTATGCAAAATCATTACAAGGATTTTTTACAAGCTGACATCATGCTTGTTATTTCTTCATTGGACGGTGAACACATCACCGAATCTCAACGCATTGGGATTGTCCCATTTGGAGATGGCAGTTTTACGCTTAGGCACAATGCCACCACAGCAACCATCACCGAACACTTCCTCAGTGGATACAAGGTTGAGACTCGAATATCCATCATGGGTCAGCTCACCAAGACGGTTCAACAATTCTGCGAGGGTGATGCACTTGAATGGGTGGAGATCGTTCTCACAAAATTTCCGTAAAACCGATCGTTGTGCAGCACTCAAAAATTTACTGCGATTAATAGATTGACTCTTTTTGAGGTGTGCCGTCGTTCCGGTATCGCCACCGTATGGGCGCAGTTATTTTCTTTTTATAATTTCTTTCTATCCCTTGCACAGAAAACAGCAATGGCAAATTAAACTGTAACTCGATTCTGAATTCTTGTCTCACCGACCTGAATCATAACCTCATCCTCAGATTGCAAAGTGAAATCATCCGGCACAAGGCATGTACCTGTCATCAAAAAGACACCTTGTGGAAAATCCAGCTCGCGGGTAAGGAAGTCCACCAGTTCAGGCAAGGTCCGCTTCATCGTATTTGTATTTGCTTCGCCGTTGAAGATGATTTTATTTTTTCGCTCAATTGTCAATCGAATGACAATCCCTTTAATCTCATCCGGCTCGCACAACCAAATGCCATGTCCCAAGGCACAAGAACCATTATAGACCTTCGCCTGTGGCAAATATAAAGGGTTCTCCCCTTCAATGTCACGCGACGAAACATCATTGCCTGCGCAATAGCCCACGATCTCGTTAAAGTGATTGATCACCAACACCAGCTCTGGTTCAGGCACATTCCAATGGCTATCTTTACGAATGCGAATTGCCTTACCACTTCCTGACACACGCCAGCCAATTGACTTCGAAAAAATTTCAGGGCGCTCTGCTTCATAGACTTTTTGATACATATCCGCCACAGTGGATTCCGCTTTGCGCGCATCGCGACTTCTTAAGTAAGTGACTCCTGCCGCCCATACTTCCTGATATGGATCGATCGGCGCTTCAGTCTCACCGACGGCTGATTCAGCATCCGAAAAAGTTTTCACTACCTCGAACATTTTCTCGCGTGGCATCTCAAGCAGCGTACTTAAGTTCAAACTCAGCGGCAAAAAGTGACCATCTACTGCCCAGCGCGCTCCGTTCGTTATTTTGTGTTTGGTAAGAAACATGAAATATCTCCTTAATGATGACTTGTATATAACGCCGAAGGCGTGAAATGATTCTAGATCTCGATGTCAATAAATTTCCAACCCCGAAGGGGTGTCATAATCTTGCGCGAATATGTCATCCCTTCGGGATTTGAATATGGTTGACCGTTGTCTATAATCCTGCCATCCCTTCGGGATTGTTTAGCTTCTCCACAATTGCATCCACGTCATACACACATCCACCCCATGTGCCGCCGCTGATGTTTTGAAGCAAAGCCCACAGACGCGTATCCTCTGGCAGGTCGGGATTCAGTTTCAAGTCGGGGTGAGGCGTTCTTGAATCCAAATCAAGATCAAGTACGTTAATGCTTCCCGCAAGATTGACTCGGTCAATGATGATCTGGATCGTATCCCCATCTCGTAACTTCCCCAGCGGACCTCCCGCCAGCGCTTCGGGTCCTACATGACCAATGCACGCGCCTGTGCTCACGCCGCTGAAACGCGCATCGGTGATAAGCGCAATCGTTTTGCCATGCGGAAGATACTTCAACGCAGATGTGAGTTGATAGGTCTCTTCCATGCCCGTACCCATGGGACCGCAACCGATCAGCGCAATGATGTCACCTGCTTTAACGGGCTTCTCACTCAAGCCTTTAACCGCAGCTATCGCGGCACGCTCGCTGGTAAATACGCGCACAGGTCCTGTTTTGCGATAGACACCATCTGCATCGACGACGCTGGAGTCAATGGCGGTACTTTTGATAACGGCTCCCTGCGGCGCAAGATTACCGGTCAGAAATGTGATTGTGCTGGTCAGTCCGCGCTCGCGAGCTTTGGTTGGATTCATGATGACATCGTCTGGGTCAATACCATCGAGTTCATGCAATCGTTCGCGGAGTTTTTTTCGGCTCTCGCTGGTTTGCCATTCATCAAGCGCTTCGCCCAAGGTGTTGCCATTTACGGTGCGAGCATTGAGTTTCAACAAACCCAGCTCGCGCAAATGCAGCATCACTTCGGGCACGCCGCCCGCTAGAAAGACTTGCACGGTGCCGTAACCTGTCGGACCGTTGGGCATCACATCGACCAGACGTGGTGTTGCACGATTGATCCGCGACCAATCATCCACACTGGGGCGCGGCAATTTCGCGGCATGGGCAATGGCGGGGATATGCAATAACAAATTGGTGCTCCCGCCAAATGCGGCATGGATGACCATGGCATTATGAATTGAGTCTTCAGTGAGAACCTCTGCGGTTTTTATATTTTGCTTCGACATCTCCATTAACGCCTGCGCAGATCGCATTGCCATTTCGAGCCAAATGGGTTGACCCGACGGTGCGAGTGCAGAATGCGTGACAGCGAGTCCTAACGCCTCTGCTACGACCTGACTGGTTGCCGCTGTTCCAAGGAATTGGCAGCCCCCACCAGGCGATGCGCAAGCACGGCAGCCAAGGTCAGATGCTTCTTCAAGTGTAATAAGTCCGTGAGCAAAACGTGAGCCCAGTGATTGAATTTTCCCCGCATCTTCGCCCTGTTCAGGCAGCAATGTCACACCGCCCGGAACAATGATGCAAGGCAAAGATTTTTGTGCAGCAAGTGCGATCATCATAGCTGGCAACCCTTTATCACAGGTGGCAATTCCCAACACACCTTTGCGAGTTGGCAACGAACGGATGAGTCTGCGTAAGACTATCGCTGCGTCGTTGCGGTAAGCGAGGCTATCCATCATACCCGCTGTGCCTTGTGTACGTCCGTCACATGGGTCACTGACAAAACCTGCAAATGGAATGGCATTATGTTTTTTGAATTCTTTTGCGGCGGCTTGTGCAAGCAGACCGACTTCATAATGTCCTGTGTGATAACCGAGTGCGATGGGGGAGCCATCTTCCGCGCGGATGCCACCTTGTGTGCTCAGAATTAGATATTCATCTTTGCCCAAGTCAGATGGACTCCAGCCCATCGCGGCATCTTGCGTCCAGCCGAAGACGTCTCCGCTTGGGGCGTTGGTTAAAAAATCGGGTTCAAGCGGCAGGCGTCCCGTTGGACCTGAGGCGTGAGTCTGAACGTCAAATATGTTATCCATGGTTGACATAGATCGTTTTGGTGCGGGTGTAGAAATCCATGGCAGCCTGTCCTTGTTCTTTGAAGGTATTGGCGCTGGATTGCTTGAAACCACCGAAGGGAGCGTTGAGTGCGAGCCCCGTAGTCGGTTCATTGATCTTGACCACGCCCGCCTCAATTTGATTAGCGAAGGCGAAGGCTTCCCTGAGGTTGTTGGTCACCACACTCGCTGAAAGACCGAAGCTGATGGCATTGGCTTTTTCGATGGCATCATTAAGTCCGCTTGCACGGATGATGCTGATCACGGGTCCGAAGATTTCCTCTTGCGTGATGCGCATGCCCGGCTGGACGTGATCAAAGATGGTGGCTTGCGCGAAATAACCCTTTGTTCCATCCACTTCACCACCGAGGAGAAGTGTTGCACCTTCCTTTTGACCAAGCTCCATATAACTTTGACTCGTTTGCAATTGATCTTGATTCACAAGCGGACCTATGTTCACGTCGTTCTCAAGTCCATTGCCAACCTTGAGATTTTTTGCCGCTGTAGTAAGAGCAGAGATAAACGCCTCGGCAATTTCTTCTTGGACGATGATACGGCTTGTTGCAGTACAAGCCTGACCTGTAAGTCCGAATCCGCCCGTGATGGCGAGTTTGACGGCAAGTTCCAAATCGGCGTCCTTCAAAATGACAAGTGCATTTTTACCGCCCATCTCTAATTGCACACGTGCCATGTTCTTGATGGCATTTTGATAGACCTTTGTGCCTATGGTATGTGAACCCGTGAAACTGATTCCATTCACACTAGGGTTACTTGCCATCTCCGTGCCGATCAATGCACCATCACCAGTCAGGAAGTTGATGACGCCAGCAGGCAGACCCGCTTCGACAAGAACTTCAACCAACAGCAAAGCAGTGTGCGGGGCATCTTCGGCTGGCTTGAATACAACCGTGTTGCCATAGATGAGTGCTGGGGCGATCTTCCATGCAGGAATGGCGATGGGGAAATTCCAAGGGGTGATAATACTAACCACACCAAGCGGCTCACGGCGTGTGTATAACAATTCATCTGTCACAGAACTAGGGAGAACCTCTCCGCCAATTCGCCATCCTTCCCCCGCATAATATTTGAAAATATCGCGGGCACGGGTTACTTCTCCCTTTGCCTCTGCCAGAGTCTTGCCTTCTTCACGAGTAAGCGCTGTTGCGATCTCATCCAGACGTGCCGTCAGAATCTGACTGGCTTTATCGAGGATG
>JAFLCF010000138.1 GCA_017303735.1 Anaerolineae bacterium | reverse complement strand
TTTTAGCAATGTTCTTCGGTGGCGGCGGAAATTACACCCGCACTGTGTATGCCTTGGCGGCGTTTCTTGCCCCTATGACGATGGTCACGTCCTTTTTGGCAGCCATCCCATTGGTGGGGCAGTGTCTTGCAATTCCGCTGGGGTTTTACAACCTGGTACTCAACGTGCGCGCGTTGAAAGCGGCTCACTCGCTCACCAACGGAGCCGCCATCGGGGTTGTCTTTGCGCCCGTCATCCTCGCATTTGCTTTTTTATGTTTGGCAGCCTTCGCGATTGCGACATCTATGCCTTCTTCTTAGACTCGCTACTGACACAAGAAGCGGATGCGAAAAGCATCCGCTTCTTTCTTAAGCGATAATTGTTTCTGCTTTCTGGAATTTTTGTTATCATCCCCAACATGACCAACTCTCCCGCCAACGATCTATGCCAAGCCTGTGGACTGTGCTGTTCGGGTCATCTCTTTTCGTGGGTACGGCTCAACGCTAATGAATTAGATAAAGTGGAGATGCTCGGGCTGACCGTCATCCGCGATGACCCGCGCCAGCGCGGTTTCACCCAACCCTGCCCGGTATGGAATGGAGTTTGCACCGTCTACACATCGCCAGATTATCCGTCCAGTTGCCGGAAATATAAATGTAAAGTGTTAAGGCAATTGCTTAATGATGATATATCCTACCCTGAAGCATTAACCATCATTCAAGAAACGCTAACCTTGATTCGCGAGATCGAGCCGTTGTTGCCAGAGTCGTCCGCGATCAGTTTCCGCGAGCGCTTGATCGCTCATAAAGAAGATTTGGAGTCGAAACGAATAGACCCCGACGGAGAGTTTTTACGAAAGACCCATCAGTTATTATCCCGATATGAAGACCTCTTTGGTGTGGATGATTTTATCGATTACGAAACTTAATCATCCAAACTTCAAGGCTTTATCTGCGCAAACTCTATTAATAAATTGACGCTTCTTTCAATGGATGACAAAGCACTCTCCGAGTCAGTCACGTCCAAGTCTGCAACATCCCAGTAGGTGATGCGTTCAGCCCATGCGGGGAAATATTTCTTCATCATCGGCTGATGTTCCACCCGGTGGACGGCAATAATGAGACCTGCGGCTTGCAGGTCTTTTTCTTCCAATTGCATGGGGAAGCGAACGGGCTCGTTGAGCAGAATTCCCTGACGAGTGAGACGTTCCAACGCAAATGAGGAGATGGGACCGACATTGCGACCTGCGCTGGCTTCGAGTCCGCGTGACTCTGCGAACCAGTTGAGGTCGGTTTTCGAAACGAGATGATTGAAATAAATTTCAGCGTATCGGCTGCGGTAGTAGTTGCCGGTACAGATAAAAAGAACACTTTGGGTCATTTAATATCCTGCTAAAAGAGTTTACTAAGGTTATCGGATAGTGCAAAATACTTGCGATATGCGGTAGTTTCATTCAAGACACCTCGCAAGGCAGTGAATAATTCCGCTTGCAGGTAGGGATTCTTTTCTTGAGTCTCTTTGGATAATAGAACCGCATCGTCTTCGACTGAAACTGTGAGTTGCCCTCCAGCCGCCAGCCATTCCAAACCGAGTTCAATAGCAGATGGACGTGCGGCAGATGCGGCGGCGAGTTCGGAGATGGTTGTCTTTCCGCGGCGTTGGTTGAGCACGAATTTACATAAGCCTGCGAGGTAGGTCAGGAATTCATCCGGCTTTTGTTCGGCGGGCGGTTTGGCGAAGACGTAGACGATCTTGGGTTGGACGATCTCCAATGCTTTGCGAAGTTCAGCCGGAGATGGGGGAGTTGTGTAGATGGTCAGTTCATCGGATTGGATAAGTTCGAGGCGGTTTACGCCTGCAGAGCGGTCGGGACCTTCAGCCCAGATGAGCGTTGAAGGCTGCAGGTTTAAGGTTGATGGTTGCAAGCGCATGTCTCGAATATCGAGTTTCGATTCTCGAATTTCGACTGGACTTTCTTCTGTGACGCGAAATTCCTTGAATTGCAAAGTGACTTGCCTCTGCCCGCGGAAGGATGTGGCACGCAGGGTGTAGGCAATGTCAAATTTGCTGTCTTTAGGTGGAAGTTCTTCTCCGGCTCCGCTCCACCAGAGGAAACTGCCGATCTCACCCTGTTCATCTTCAACATTCAGGCGCAAATGTTCTTTGGTCTTGCCAAGGGGGATCGCGGATTTGAGAGTTACATTGCGAGTAGCAAGAGCCAATTGGGGGTTGCCCGCACCGAATGGAGCGAGCAGTTCCAAGCTATCGGCGAGGTCAAGGTTCAGGTCGTTCAGCCCAAGCCAGGCGTCGATCTGAAGCGTGGGTTCTTCGAAGACCATATCGCCCAGTTGTTTTTCCACGGCTTTGCCGAGTCCGCGGCGGAAGGCGGGGAGGTCATCCTTTTTCAAAGCCATGCCTGCCGCCATGGGATGACCGCCAAAACCGAGCAGTAAATCTTTTTGAGTGGTGATCGCTTCGGTGATATGTAAACCTTCAATGGAGCGAGCCGAGCCGCGCAAGATGCCGTCTTCGGATTCGTTGAAGAGGATGGCGGGTTTGTGATGCCGCTCAACCAGTTTATTGGCAACGATACCCACCACACCGCCGGGCCAGTTGGGATGCGAGAGAACGATAATCGGTTGGTTGAGCAAATCGGGATTGTCTTTGAGTTGTGCTTCGGCAGAGTCGAAGACTTGTTTAGTGAGCATGCGGCGCTGCGCGTTCAAGCCCTCAATTTGAGTAGCAAGTACACGGGCGCGGGCTGGGTTATCGGTAATTAGTAATTCAACAGCAGGGTTGGCGTCGCCTAATCTTCCCAATGCATTTAAACGCGGGGCAAAGGTGAAGCCGATGGTTTCTTCAGTGAGGGTTTCAAATGCGGCACCAGCCAGTTCTGCGATCACACGCAGACCCAGGCGGTTTGTGTTTCTTAATTGCTCGATGCCTTGTTTGGCAAGAGCCCGCGTTTCATTTTGGAGCAGGGCTACATCGGCGATCAAGCCAAGTGCTACCAAATCGAGTAATTCGATATTCGATATTCGAGAGTCGAGGTTCGAATATCGAATATCAAGCAACGCTTCAGCCAGTTTATATGCCACGCCTACGCCAGCCAAATTCCGCAGAGGATGATCTTCTGGTAATAACTTCGGGTTGATAATGGTTTTGGCATTCGGAAGCGTTTCGCCGAGGTCATGATGGTCAGTGACGACGACAGTTAGCCCGTGGGCGTTGGCGTAGTCAATCGCTTCGTGGGCGGTGATGCCTGTGTCGCAGGTCAGCAATAATTTTGCGCCGTTATCAATGATCGGCTTAAGCGACTCGATGTGAATGCCGTGGCTTTCTTTTCCGCGCACGGGCACGTAGTAAATAACATCCGCATTCAATGCTTGTAAAGTCTGTACCAGCAGGGCAGTGGATGTCTGCCCGTCTACATCAAAGTCACCCCACACGCATATCTTTTCTTGATTGCGGATAGCCATTTGGATGAGTTCAACGGCTTTTTCGATATCGGGAAACTGTGAGCTTGGATTCTTTTCGGGATAAAGAAACGCCTCCGCTTCGACGGGTGAGCTGATTCCGCGTCGGAGGAGAGTCTGTGCGATGAGGGGAGGCAAGCCCAAGTCTTGGAAAGAGGCGGGGATGTCTACAGGGTGAGGGTCGAGCCAGCGAGTCATCGTCATCATTATAATGGTTGCTGATTCAAAATCCACCCTTGACTCTGACATTGTGTGAGAGTGTATCCTGCGAAAGGTTTAAAGATATGTTCAAGATCGGTGAGTTTTCCAAGTTAAGTCGTGTGTCGGTGCGGATGTTGAGGCATTATGACCAATTGGGGCTGCTCAAGCCTGTGCAGACAGACACGTTCACGAACTACCGATATTACACGGCAGATCAATTACCGCGTTTGAATCGGATCTTGGCATTGCGCGACCTGGGATTTTCACTTGAACAGATCAGTGGAATGCTTGATGAAGAACTATCCTCGGAGCAGATGCTTGGCATGTTCAAGTTGAAACGTGCCGAGATCGAACAACAGATGCAGGATGATCAGTTGAAGTTGTCTCGTTTGGAGGCGCGGATTTATCAACTAGGTCGAAAAAAGGATACTGGCATGTATGATGTGATCCTGCGAAATGTGGGCATGGACCTGGTCGCTTCCTATCGTGAAGTGGCAGAGGATGATGACCGAATCACTTCGATGTTCAACGAATTGGAGACTTATGTGGCTCGGTTCGATAAGGCGCGCGCCGATAAACCTCCGTTCACGATCTATCATGATGCCGAATATCGCGAGACGGAGATCGATGCAGAAGTTGCCGTGCCTTTGACTTTCCCTATCCCGGGCACAGAGACCATTCAGGTCCGTGAGATGCCAGCAATATCCACTGCGGCTTGCGTGGTGCATTCGGGCAGTTATGCAGCGTTGTATCAGGCATATAACGCACTTTTGAGTTGGATCGAGGGAAATCACTATCGCATGCTTGGACCGATCCGTGAAGTGTATTTGCGTTATGGTGCAGACGGCTTGGGTTTCAACCTGCCGCCAACTTATCTTGAAGAGGATGCGGACCAATTTGTGACCGAGCTTCAACTTGCGGTTGAGAAGATATAGGAGGAAGGATGGCATATTATCTTGTAAGGACAAGCATTGTTGAGATCGTTCAGCGAGGCAAAGGCTGGGAAAGGATCGAGTCTTTACCGAGATTGCGGAAGCAATAACCAGATACTTTAATGGAGGTTCAAATGCGCTATAAACTTTTAGGAAGAAGCGGGTTGCGGGTCTCAGAGCTTTGTCTTGGCACGATGACCTTTGGGAATGATTGGGGCTGGGGTGCCGAAAAAGATGAAAGTAAAAAGATGTTCGACTTATTCGCCGAAGCGGGCGGCAACTTTATCGACACCTCGAACAATTACACAAATGGCACCAGCGAAAAATTCATTGGTGAATTCATGCAGAATGACCGCGACCATTTTGTGATCGCCACCAAATATACGCTCACCGAACGCAAATCCGACCCGAATTTTGGCGGCAACCACCGTAAGAATATGATGCGTTCTGTCGAAGGCAGCCTAAAACGCCTTGGCGCAGATTTCATTGATCTGCTCTACTTGCACATGTGGGATTATGTCACACCCGTGGAAGAAGTGATGCGAGCTATGGATGACCTTGTCCGTTCTGGGAAGGTGCTATATGTGGGTGTCTCTGATACGCCAGCCTGGGTTGTTTCACAAGCGAACATGCTGGCTGACTTGCGTGGATGGTCGCGTTTTGTCGCGTTGCAAGCGCCATATAGTTTGGCAGACCGCGCTTTGGAACGGGATCTGATTCCGATGGCGGAAGCGAATGATATGGCTGTGCTTGCATGGGGTGTGTTGGAAGGCGGCGAGTTGACGGGAAAATACAATGTCCCGTCCGATGAGCCGAAGCGTTCAACGGATACCAGTGAACGTATTAAGAAAGTCGCATCCATGTTAATGGAGGTCGCAAAGGAGATCGGGCACACGCCTTCGCAAGTTGCCATCAATTGGGTGCGGCAGGGATCGCAGCATATCATTCCGATTCTTGGCTCGCGCAGTGACAAGCATTTGAAAGATAATTTGGGCTGTTTGGATTTCAGCCTAACCGATGAACAGATTCGCCGCTTGAACGAATCCAGTCCCATTGAGCTTGGCTTCCCACATTCCTTCCTCGCCTCAGACCACGTCCGCGGTTTGATCTTCGGTGAAACGTTTGAAAGGATCGCACAATAAAGAAATCAGCCTCCGAGAATTCTCGGAGGCTGATTTCTTTAGGATACAAATAATAACGCTCGAATCATGACGGAAGTTGTCATGTATAATTTTGTTATGTCTGATTCTTCTTATTCGGGAACTGCGCTGTATCGAAAGCTTGGCTTCACCAAAGGTCCGCTGCGGGTGTTGACCATCAATGTGCCGCGTGAATACAAAGCCTGGCTCGGGAAACTGCCAGAGGGCGTGGGGTTGGCGTCGAACGTCCGCCCGCCGGTGCATGCGGCGCATGTCTTTGCCACGGAAAGCGCGTTTTTGAATGCAGTGCTTTCCACGCTGCGTGTTGAACTTGCTCAAGATGGGTTCGTCTGGGTCTCGTGGGCGAAGAAAACTTCGAATGTTTCAACTGATATTACCGAAGATGTGATCCGTGAGATCGCGCTTCCGCTTGGGTTTGTGGATGTGAAAGTCTGCGCAGTCAACGAGGTTTGGTCTGGGTTGAAATTGGTAATCCGAAAATCTGAAAGGGATTCGTGATTGTATTCTCCTTTGAAATTCAGTACTATGATGAGGTCACTTAACGTTATTTTATTGTCAAAGGAGAATGCAAAAGATGAAGAAGGTATTGAAATGGATCGGTATTGTAGTGGGGTCTTTGATAGGGTTGGTGCTTGTAGCGGGGTTTGTAATGGTTCTTATTGGGAATTCACGCCTGAACAAGACCTATGATTTCCCGCCTTCGGAGCTTGTCTTGCCCACAGATGAAGCCAGTTTGGAATTGGGAAAACACCGTGTCGATTCATTGTGTGCTGGCTGTCACGGACCTGACCTAAGCGGCATTGAGAACTGGTTTGAGGCGGGTCCACTTGGCACGGTTGACTCTGCCAACCTGACCAGTGGTGAGGGTGGCGTTGGAGCAACCTATACCAATGAAGATTTTGTGCGTGCGATCCGGCATGGCATTGATGCGGAAAACAAACCCATTTTTATGCCTGCTGTTTTTTCGACCTCATTTTTGAGCGATGAGGAACTTGCCGCGATCATCGCTTACCTCAAAACTCTACCCCCGGTGGATCATAAAACGAACGGAGAAAATTTTACTCCTCTAGCAAAGATCATGTTGGTGGCGGGAGTGCTTCCGCCATTACCGGTTGAATCGGTGAGCCATGAAACTCAAATCGCTTCGATTCCGGCAGGTCCAACTGTGGAGTATGGCAAGTACATGGTGGATACTCACGATTGCCGTCTGTGCCACGGACAGGAATTGAACGGCGGACCCTTCCCAGACCCGACGAAGACCAAGATCTCTCCAAACTTAACCCCTGGCGGTGAAGTGGCATTTTGGACGGAGGAGCAGTTCATCAACACCATTCGCACGGGTTTCACTCCCGGCGGGCACGAGCTTGACCCGGAATTCATGCCGTGGAAGGATTATGCCAAGTTCTATGATGATGAGTTGAAGGCGATCTATGCCTATCTAAAAACCCTGCCCTCCCTTCCACAATATACGGAGTAGTATTAATCGTTTTCCCAGATAATCTCTGGATACAAGATAAAGATGTTGAGAGTCTATTCATGATAGACTTTCAACATCTTTTTTCTTTGGAGATATGAATGAAGAAGATCATAATTATTGGCGGCGGTATAGGTGGACTATGCACTGCGATCGCTTTACAACAGCATGGTTTTGAAGTAAAGATTTATGAAAAGGTGAATAAATTGGGGGAAGTAGGTGCCGGGTTGACCTTATGGGCAAATGCCATTAAGGTTTTGCGAAAACTGGGGGTTGCTGATCTGGTCACTTCGAATGGAGCAGAAATCGAACGTTCGAAGCTGCTAACTTCCAGAGGAGAAGTTTTATCTGAGGCAGGTATTGAACATTTGAAAAAAAGCCTTGGGGAGCCTGTCGTTGGAATTCATCGTGCTGCCTTGCATGACATTCTTATGCATGCTATCGAGCCGAATACCTTAAAGCTCGGCATGCCCTTGATTCGTTACGAGCAAAAAGATGACCAGGTCACTGCCTACTTTGAAAATGGTCATACAGACAGTGCTGATCTGCTTATCGGCGCAGACGGGATTCATTCGGCTGTCCGCAAACAGATGATGCCGAACTTGCGTTTACGATATTCGGGCTGCAGCGCCTGGCGTGGTGTTGTGGAAACAGAGAGTGCCTCGGCACTCGGACTGACTTCCGAATCATGGGGGCGTGGGCAGCGTTTCGGAATCGTCCGGGTGGATAAGAGGCGTGTATATTGGTTTGCGACGAATAATCAGCCGGCAGGCGAGCAACTTTCAGGGGAAGAGCGAAAGGTAAAGCTCTTGCGTTTATTCCAAGATTGGCATACACCTATCTGCGATCTTTTGGAAGAGACATCCTCCGATGTGATCTTGCAAAATGATCTATATGATATTCCGCCTTTCGCGTCTTGGACTCAAGGTCGCGTGATCCTGCTGGGTGATGCTGCCCACCCAACCACACCGAATATGGGGCAGGGAGCATGCATGGCAATTGAATCCGCTTATGTGCTGAGTCGTTGTCTGAAAGAGCAGCCAAGCCTAAAGTCTGCATTGAGGCGCTATGAAGCACAGCGACATCCGCGCACAGCATGGATTACGAATACATCATGGCAGATCGGCATAGTGGCGCAATGGCAGAATCCGATCTTATGTGCGTTGCGCAATTTTGTTTTTAGAATGATCCCGGCAAAGCTGACACAACTCGGGCTGCGACGCGCTGCGGACTATGATGTGACCTCTGCTTGAGCAGGTTTTTTATTTTGAAAACTGATATATGCCACTAACCCAAGAATGGTCAATAGAATTCCGGCAAGACCGATCCAACCGGGGAGAGCGCCGCCTAGGAAAATGATCTCGCCGATGAGCGAGAAAACGACTTCAAGCGATTGAGTCGAATCGACGGCGGCGACTTCGTAGGGTTGATGGGAGAGATGACGGGCATAAAGAAACAAAGTGGTGGCGATGACTCCAGAGAGCAATGCCACAAGCGCGGTGCTGATGAGTTGATCTGTGCTTGGAGGGGGAGGAGAGGTGAAAAGCAGCAACCCAGCCCAAAAGGGGAGTGAGCCGAGAGTCAACAGCAAGACTCGGGCGAAGGCGTTTTCCAAAATTGGGTGGGTGATGTGCGGCAGGCGGGGATGATTCCCTTTTCGTGATTCCCAAACGAGTTGATTGCCGATCGGGTAGGCGAATGCCGCGCCAAGAACAGGCAAGGCGCTCAATAACACTTCGCGGACGCTGGTCAGCGCGGCATGTTCAATATTGACCAATACGATACCGATGAAGATGATGCCGGTGAAGACCAGCCCGCTGCGGGGGACGCTGCGCCCAAACAGCAAAAGCACGATGGGTGTGGCGAGGATGGTTGTCTGCCAGGTGGTGGCGACGACCCAACCTGCAACGTATTGCGAGCTGAATGTGATGAGCGAGTAAAACACGCCAAACCCAATACTGCCCGAAATGACCCAGAACAACCAGTGTTTTAGAAAAACATCTTTTACATCAGCAAGCACTTTTTTGCCTTGCGTTGCCAATAAAATAATAATGAGCATTAACAGCATGAAGCCAAAACGCAGAGATGATGTCCACGCCCAATGACCGCCTTGCAAACTCAAGGCGCGGTTGATGACGAAGGTGCTGCTGAAAAATAAGGCAGCGAGACTGCCGAGGGAGATAAGTTTAAGCATGATTTATGCATGCTCTGTTCGGGGCTAAGCCCCGAACAGAGCATATCCTTAAGCGTTGAAGCTGGTTTTTTCTTTCACAGCATTCGGCAAGCTGGGCAAATGACTGCGTTCAACTAAAAAGGTCGAAACCTCGGTAAGTTCTTTAAAAATATAGTGCTGCCGCAATGCGCCCTCGAGATAGCCCGCTCCACTCGTGCCGCCCGTGCCAGAGCGCATCCCAATCATCCGCCGTGCCATCAACATATGCTTGTAGCGGAACTGCGAAAGCATCTCGTCAATATCGATCAATGTGGAAAGTAAATCGAATGGCTGTTGAAAAATGGGCAGGTTGCGATACATCATAATGAACAAGACCGCACGCATGGCGCCGACTGAGAATTCACCCAAGCCTTCTTTATAAAAAATCTTTTCCAGTTCATCGAACTGACGCAGTTCCACCGAGCCAGAAAGACTGTCCTTGTAAATTTGCTTGTAATCGCTCCAGAACTTTTGCTCGCCTTCTTCCAACGGGTATTTAGATTGGAAATCTCGCCACAGGACTTCATCAAAGAAGGGAGTTCGCTCTGCCCATTTGATGACCAGCCCTTTGAGCGTCGCCTCGGCTTCTACGCCGGTAATTGCATCGTAGTCCCGTTGGTTGAATCCACCCGGACGCGTATTCTTGTAGTAGTTGGCTTTATGACGCTGTTCCATCTTGAGTCCCAACTTGGCTTCGATGATGCGGAATTGCAAGCTTTGGAATCCCGACGAGGGCACAAGCAAGTCACGAAATTCGAGGAAGTCCATAGGCGTCATCGTTTCGAGAATATCCACCTGACGGTTGACCACTTCGAATATCTTCACAACCCTCTTCAATTTATGGACAGCAATGCTCATATCCCCGGCGTTGTCCAATACATTGTCTGTATCGAAGATGCGGCGGACATGGTCGAGTTCATGAATGACCATCTTGAACCAAAGTTCATATGCCTGATGAATGATGATGAATAGAGTCTCATCTGTGTCATTATTGCTCTTCGGGTGCTGGGCATTGAGTACTTTGTCCAGCTCGAGATAGTCGGTGTAATATAAAAGTTCTTCGCTCATGGGTTCCTCGCTTGGCAGGGGATTTTGTGTACGTTTGACTGATTCTATCTTTAAATAAGATGCTGGACGATAATCTCGTCCAGCATCTTAAAATACTTGTACTGTAAGTCCGTTATAGATTCCGTTTATCAACTACCACGGCAGCGGATTCGCCTCGATCTCATTCGTCCATAGATCGCGCATTGCCTGAACAGTCTCGGCACTCAGTTGCTTCTCCGCAGCAGCGAAGTTGTCCAACGCCTGCTCCACCGTCTTCGCACCGGGGATCACCGTGGAAACTTCCGGCTGCGCCAGCACGAATTGCAATGCCGCATGAGCCATCGAAGTTCCTTCGGGAACAAGCGCTGCAAATTTTTCCACCAGTTCGCTGCGGCGCTTCAACACATCCGGCGACCAGCGGCTGCGCACATCGTCGAATTTATGATTGCCGCGATACCGTCCCGAAAGCCAGCCCGAGTCCAATGGCACTTTGACGATCAAACCCATGCCCTGTGACTGTGCCTTCGCAAAAGCAGGCAAACAGTCCTGATACAGAGCATTGAAGAAAACCTCCGCCGCTTCGCTCTTCGTCGTATCCAGCACGTTCTCCAACTCCACGCGCCAATCCAATGACACGCCATACGCGCGGACTTTACCTTCGGTCTTGAGTTGCTCCATCTCGGCATACAACTCCGCCGAAGCATTCCCATCCATCAACTCACGCGGCGGATTATGCAGCAGCAGGATGTCCACATAATCTGTCCGCAGGCGTTTAAAACTTCCTTCGAGGACGGCACGCACATGCTTTGCCTTCCATTCACTTTCATGCTTTTCATTGTAGTAACTGAACTTTGTACAAATGATGACATCTTTACGAACGGACTTTAATCCTTCGCCGAGAAGTTCTTCGCTTCTTCCCCCGCCGTAGCCGGGTGCGGTGTCGAAGAAATTACAGCCCGCCTCAAGCGACTTCTGCACGATCTTCAGCGCTTCATTCTTATCATCAATGCCCCAATCGGGGTTTGCCAACTGCCACGCCCCAAGCCCCACCTCAGAGACGTTCATGCCTGTATTCCCAAACGGACGATTTTTCATGCCTTTACCAATTCCCTTTCTTCAACGACTTTTGAATAGTAGTCGATCTTGTAATGGATCAATTTCAAGTGTTCGTTCATTTCATCGATGTGCGCCTCCACCTTATCCCGCAGCGACATCAACATCTGGACGCGTTCCGGCAGAGTCTCATCGCCCTGACGCTGGAGTTCGGCATAGCGCTGCATATCCTTGATGGACATGCCCGTGGCTCGCAGCTTGAGTAGAAACTCGATCCAGCCGAGATCATCCATGCTGTAACAGCGGCGCGTATTTTCCTCGCGATTGATGGGGTGGATCAGCCCAATGCGCTCGTAATAGCGGAGGGTGTGCGGTGTCAGCCCGGTTGCTCTGGCAACTTCTTGAATGGTGAGTTTCTTGTTTTGCTTGTCCATACCC
>JAFLCF010000137.1 GCA_017303735.1 Anaerolineae bacterium | reverse complement strand
GTCTTCAGACCAACCAGCCCATAGACTACATGCACACCGGCATCTTCCAACCTGCGCGCCAACCGATATTGGATTCTTCGTCGAAGCGGGCTTTGAGTTCCATGAGTACGGCGACTTGCTTGCCGCGTTCGGCGGCTTCGAGCAGGGCTTCTACTACAGGGGAGTTGGATCCTACACGATAGACCGTTTGTTTAATGGCAAGAACTTGCGGGTCACGTGCGGCAGCGTAAAGAAAATCCACTACGGGGGTGAAGGATTCGTAGGGATGATGGAAAATAATATTCTCGTTACGGATCACATCAAAGAGATTGTTGGTCGGTTCCAGTTTACGCAGCGGTTTTGGAATGCGCTGAATATAAGGTTTGTCTTTCAGGTCATAGCGTTCGACATTGTTATAGATGTACCACAAGTTGACCAAGCCCAGCGGCGGCGGCAGGATGTACAAGTCATTGTGTGTCACTTCGAGGTTTTCAACCAGCAAATCGCGCATTTCCGGCGGCATTGAATCATGGATGGCAACCTGCACGACTGAACCGAACTTTCGTTTGCGAATGCTGGCTTGCATGGTTTCCAATAGATCATCGGCTTCGAGTTCCTGAATTTCGATATCGGCATCGCGCACGATACGGAAGGGGTATGCAGCGACTACCTCCAAACCGGGGAAGAGGTCATTGAGATTGGCAGCAATGACCTGGTCGAGCCAGACAAAATAATGATGATATGGGATCGTACCGTCTTTGCGCTCGCCACCAGAAGAGCGTTTAATAGGAATAAAACGCGGCAAGGTATCGGGCACTTTGAGGCGGGCGAATTTCTCATTTCCCTTTTTATCGCGGATGACGATGGCAAGGTTGAGACTGAGATTCGAAATGTGTGGAAAGGGATGCCCGGGGTCTAACGCAAGCGGTGTCAGGACGGGATAGACCGCATCCTTAAAATACTTATCTGCACGTTCTTTTTGTACTTTGGTAAGTTTTGAATAGTCGTGGACGTGAATGCCTTCTTTTTCAAGTTTGGGCAGTATTTTACGAAAACTTTGTTGTGCTTCGTGCATGAGTTCCTGCGCGGTCTTACGGATGACAGCCAGTTCTTCACGCGGGGTGAGCCCATCTTCTGAAAGTTTGACGACATTCGCTTCGATCTGTTTGCGGATGCCTGAAACACGCACCATGAAGAACTCGTCCAAATTGGAGCCGAAGATGGCGAGGAATTTGAGCCGTTCGAGCAGGGGATTTCCTTCGTCGCGTGCTTCTTCAAGAACGCGGCGTTGAAATTCCAGCATACTGATTTCGCGATTGATATATAAGGAAGGAGAGGTCAGATCAATGGGGTCGGTCATAATGGGGTTAATGGTAAATGGTTAATAGGAAATAGTGAATAGGGAATAGTAATGAGCTAATGGTCACCGATCTCAACCAGCACGCCGGGAGTAAGCAGCCATTCGAGGGTGGCTTTGCGGGTGTGGTGCAAGTCATCGGTTGATAAATAGCAGATGCCGCCTTTTTTGAAGGTCATTTCAACAGGTGCACCATCTGCTGTGAGCAAGCTGACCAAGGTAGAGAGATACGGTTCATGCCCAACAATGGCAAGGCTATTGACTGTATAGTTTTCATTGATCTCTGCCAGAAGCAGGTCGGGGTCGCCCATGGGGGTGAGGTTTTCACTCACCGAAACACTTTTCTTCATTTTGAAGACATCAGCGAGTATCTCTGCCGTTTGCTGGGCGCGGATGTAGGGACTGGTGAGTATCTGGTCAAATTCGATGCCGAGGGTGCGTAGTCCTTTGGCGATGAGACGCATCTTTTTCGCGCCTTTGTCTGTCAGCTCACGTTGACTGTCTTCACCCGAAGCATTTTCTTCTTCGGCAATGGCATGGCGGATGAGATATAGATTCATGGTTGTTTCTCCCAGGGGAAAGGTTGGTCGGGGTTGGTGCGCCAAAAGATGAGCACCTCCCCTTTATCTTCAAGGAACTTGCGGATCGCCGTCTGCAGGCGCAAGGCATAATGGGTGGTAACCGCTTCGGGTGAGTCTGAGGCGTCATCCAGGTCGGCGGCGCGTTGTGATGCCACTTCCATATCCTGAATATCGCCCATGCGGGCTTGATAGTCGTGCATCCTCTCGAAATGGGTTGAGGGGAAATTGGGCAGCAACGGATGAACGACTTCGACCGTGTAACGGAAGCGTTTGAAGGCAATGCGCAGTTTGTGAATGCTGGCGGGGTTTTCGGCATCCATCACAAAATATGCCTGGATGACGCGTGTAAAGGCTTCGTCGGCGGCGGCGATCATTTGCGCGCCCAGCATGTCAGTGCCGAGGTCTTGCAGCATGGTTTGGATCTTTTCAACGCGTTTATTCAAACGACGATGCTCACGCGCGCGGACGAGTTTGCGGGTCTGGCGCATGAGGTGCTTTTCTTCTTTGAGTAGATGTTCTTGAAAAAATTTCAGCTCAGGCTGTTCATGCAAATATTCAGAAACGTCAAAGAGCAGGACTTGTGTATCGCGCAGGTCATCGAGGTCGTCCAGTTGGTCTTTGAGCTCGCGGCGGATCTTTTGAATGCGGTTATGCGGGACGATGGCACGCACGAGGTCGAACATTGCCAACAGGCGGCGGGTTGCCACGCGCAGGTCGTGTACGGCTTCTTCAGAGAATTCGTCGCGGCAGTGTTTTAGCTCGCCTCGGAATTTCTTCCAGCGGGTTTCGAGAGCGTCCATCAGAATAGTTTTGGCGTCCATTATGTTTCAATCTCCAATTTCATGCCAAACACATCCTGAAATAAAGAGCGGCGTTTTTCCAATGCCCAGGTTTCAAGGCTGAGGCTGCCATCGCCATGCAATTTGAGCAGCCATTTGTTCTTTGTCATTCGCAGTGAAACACTGCGCACGCGATGGGTATGGCTGACATCCATTGCATCTGCCAGACGAAGCAAGGCAGAAAGCTTGATAACCGTGGAACGGTCGCTGGGCGATAGGGCGCGGAAATTTTCATCCTGCACGGTGGGCATCGTCTTTCGATGATAACGCGCCACATTGGAAACGATGGATTGCTCCCGATCGTTTAACCCGATGAGCGGGTTGGCTTGCAAAATGTAATAGACATGTTTGTCGTGGTCGATCACGTTGATGAAGTGCCCGATATCGTGAAGCAATGCGGCTACTTCCAATAGTAAGCGGTCATCTGCTTCGAGATTATGCAGAGACTGGGTTTGTTCGAATAGTTTCCCTGCCAGGAAGGCAACCAGATTCGAGTGAGCGCCGTCGTATTGATATTTTTCGCCCAATAACATGGCAGACATCCACACCTGCTGGCGTCTGGCAGGACGCGGCATGGCACTCAAGTTTTGTGCAAGGTCGATCAGAATTCCATCTTTCAAGCCGACCTTCGGGATCTTTACTTCGTCGGCGCCTGCTGCTTTCGCGATCATTTTCAAGACGATGACAGCGGGCAGAATGACATCGGCACGATCGGGCTTTAATTTGAATTTGCGCCTGCGCTCTTCAACGCTCATCTGACTCAAGGTCTTTGACAGCTTTTCCAACTCTTCAAATGTGATCAGAGAGTCGCTTTCACGTTTAAAGAGCTTTTTACGCAATTGCCCCATTTCTTCAATATTACCGCCTGTGCCAATGCACAGATCGATCTTTTTCTTCTTTACTTCGCGTTCAATTCGATACCGGGCAGATTCGGCGTATTCACGCACCAATTCGTTGAAGGAAAGTTTGGCAGGCTTACTGCGCAGGGTTTCCAGCAGGCGTACCGTGCCCATGTTGTAACTTTCGGTGGAAAGGATATTGCCCCCCTGTGAGAGGCTTACCTCCACACTGCCACCGCCAATATCAATGAGCATGGTGCGTTTATTCTTGAGCGGCATTGCGCTGGAGACCGCCAGATGGATCAGGCGCGCCTCTTCTTCCCCACTGATGGTTTCGATCTCAATCCTGGTTGTGCGGGCAATGCGGTCGATGAGCATGTCGCTGTTGGTGGCTTCACGCATGGCACTGGTCGCCACAGCTCGGATGCGCTCCGCGCCGTGATCGTCTGCCACTTTACGAAAACGCACGAAGGCATCCAATGCCAGTTGCGCTGTCTCTTCGCGGATCTGTTTCTGAGAAAAAGCATCCTGCCCCAAACGAACAGGCAGGCGCAAATTCTCCAATATTTCCAATTTGTCGTCGTAATTCAAACGTCCGACGATCAAACGCATGGCATTCGAACCGACGTCGATGGCAGCAAGGGTTTGCATGAGATACCTAGGCGGAATTATACAGGTAGTTACAAGAGAAAACATTCGCAAGTTGTTAACAAGTGGTAAAGAGTTGTGAGGTTAAGCACACCTTAACCTCTCGTTTCCAGACCCTTAACTGCGCCTTGCTACACTCTTCCAAATTCCAGCGGAGCCAAACCTACATTATGAAAAAAATCCTGTTTATTTGCGGGTCACTTAATCAGACCACCCAGATGCACCAGATCGCCAGGCAGTTGATGAAAACATATGACTGTTACTTCACTCATTATTATGCCGATGGCATTGAAAATTTTGCAGCGAAAATGGGCTGGCTGAATTTCACCGTCCTCGGCGGCAGACATTGGCGGGAAACCGATGATTACTTTAAAAGAAATAAACTCCAGGTAGACCCGCGCGGCGAAGGGCATAACTATGACCTGGTCTTTACCTGCAGCGATCTGATCGTGCAAAAGAACATTCGCAACAAACGCGTCATCCTTGTACAGGAAGGCATCACCGAACCCGAGGGGATTGTTTATCATTTGGTGCGCTGGTTGGGACTGCCACGATATTTTGCCAATACCGCCACAAATGGATTATCAAACGCCTACGACCTGTTCTGTGTGGCATCGGAAGGCTATGCCGAGCATTTCATTCGCAAGGGAGTGAAGCCAGAAAAGATCGCCGTAACGGGCATCCCCAATTTCGACCATATGCAGAATTTCGAGAAGAACGACTTTCCCATGCACAATTATGTGCTGGTTGCCACTTCTCCCCTGCGCGAAACCTTCCGGCTGGATGACCGGGCTGCTTTCATTAAACGTTGTGTCCAAATCGCCGGAGGGCGCAAGCTCATTTTCAAGCTGCATCCGTTAGAGAATGCGCCGCGCGCCATCCGTGAGATCAGCACCCATGCCCCCGAAGCGATGGTCTTCACGCATGGCAATGTCTCGCATATGATCGCCAATGCCGCCACGGTCATCACACAACAATCCACGGCGACTTTTGTAGCAGTGGCACTTGGCAAAGAAGTGTTCACCAACCTTAATCTGGCAGAATTGAAGCGCTTGATGCCCATTCAAAACGGCGGGACGTCTGCTACGCAGATCGCGCAGTTATCTCTGCGGCTCTTTCACGCACCCAGGCGAGATGCACAACGTGTTCGTTCGCGCAGCAAGGCGCGCAGCGTTACCAGAGCGCCGATAATATAACTTTGCAAATCCGTTTACCCGTTGTTAACTGGTTCTTAAGTCCGTTATAAACACTCTGTTGTAAGATACAAGCATGGAAACGTACTTCGCTGGCTTCTTATTCATATCCTTGCTGACCGTCTTCTCAGTAGACGCTTCTCGCAAACGCCGTGAATTCTTAAACAGACAATAGCGCGCGTAGTTCTTTTTCGTTCTTCTCCTCCTTCCTTCGCCACCCGCCCCCCTTCAGGGCGGGTGGAATCGTTAACAGAACCTGCACAGAAATTTCAAACTTTATTAACACCCCCCAGATACACTATTGGCATGAATGAGGCGGGCAGTCGCGAACTCACTGGCATCTGGGCAAGCCCATCCCAGCGTGATTGTCGCCATCATTCCACTTTTATGAAACTTTCCGCGTTCTGCGCGGTCTAACCTGATAAGAAATTGGAGCACACAATGGGACTTGCAGACTTACACTTACACACGATCTACAGCTACGATGGCACCGCCACCGTCTCGGCTGTTTTACGCCGCGCCAAAGAGATCGGATTGAACGTCATCGCCATCACCGACCATGACGAGATCGCAGGCGCACTCGAAGGGGTGAAACTCGCCTCACACTACGGCGTGGAAGTGATCCCCGGAAGTGAGATCACCACCGCCGAAGGCGACTTGCTGGCGCTCTTTATTCACGAAAAAATTCAACCAGGGCTTTCACTAATCGAAACCCTGTTACGTGTAAAAGACCAGGGCGGGGTGGCAATTGCCGCACACCCCATGGCAGGCGGCATGGGCATGAAAAGCCTGACCCCCTACTCGATCCTCAAGGCGTTGAAACACCCACTTGCCGGACCCACACTAATCGGCATTGAGACCTATAACGGTTCTGCGATCGATCGCTTGAGCAATCATTATGCAGAAATATTTGCCAACACACTGCCGATTGCCCATATTGGAAATAGTGATGCGCATACCATCGACACCCTGGGTTTCGGCGCAACTGAATTTCCTGGCACAACTGCAGCCGACCTCCTCCTCTCCATCCGTGAACGAACCACACAAGTTCGCAAAATGAATGAATGGAGCGCCATCCGTGTATTAGGGAGTTGGGGCTTCCGCTATCTCGAAAGCGCTTTTGCCCGGATTTCTCTCGTCTCACAAGTTCAATCACAAACTCAGGCTCAAGCCTAACCTTTCGTTTTTGCCTGCCAATTTTAATGAGGTAACAGTACACTCATCCCACAAACTTCCCTAGTAAGGAAGCCTGTGGGATGTTTTCTCCCCCAAGTTTTCATCAAAGAAATCACAGAATCATCAAGGAAACTACCATGACCAAACGAATCCTAGTCACCAACGACGACGGCGTACTCGCCCCCGGCTTGCTTGCCCTCGCCAAAGAAATGCGAGACCTCGGTGATGTGACCATCCTCGCGCCAGACCGCAACTGGTCTGGCGGCGGTCACGTCAAAACATTAGATCGTGCCTTGCGTGTGCGCGAGTTCCGGCTTGAAGATGGCTCGCAAGCTTTCGCCAGCGACGGCGCCCCCAGTGATTGTGTGGCGCTTGCATTGCTCGGCTACTTTAAAGAAAAATTCGATCTCGTCGTTTCAGGTATTAACGCCGGAGCAAACCTCGGTCACGATGTAACCTACTCGGGCACCGTCACCGCCGCCATGGAAGCTGTGATCACGGGCGTGCCGGGTGTGGCAGTTTCACTTGAACTGCATGAAGGGCATATCGGACCGATTGATTACTCCGCATCTACCTTTGCCGCCCGTGTTGCCGTTGAAAATGTCTTTGCCCACGGCTTGCCCGAAGATACCTTGCTCAATGTCAATATTCCCGATCTAAAAAAAGAGGAACTCAAAGGCTTTCGCGTTACCCGTCAGGGACTGCGCGTCTATCACAGCCGCCTCGACGAACGCATCGACCCGCGCAACCGCCCCTATTATTGGATCGGCGGCGACGCCCCCACCGGCGTGCCCGAATCCGGCACCGACGTTGGCGCGTTATCTGAAGGTTACATCTCGGTCAGCCCGCTGCAACTCGACCTCACTGCCTATCGTGCGCTATCCGACGTCAGCACGTGGGAATGGAAATAAAAATGACCCCGAAGGGGTCAAATGATTCTAGCTTTCGCAGGTCTTAAGAACCAACCCCGAAGGGGTGGCATAGCTTTGAATGTCTATGTCATCCCTTCGGGATTTTTATTTCGATTATCCTAGTTCTATAATCATTACACCCCTTCGGGGTTATACACTGGCTTTTAGAACTCGACTCTTTTGTAGCGGTGCGATTTGATACGACTCACAACATGCGGGGATCAACAACGTGTCGAACTTATTGAGGACAAACGCCTCACCCTCCGCCGATACTTGGACCTGCCCCTCGATCACGGTCAAACCGTGAAAGGATTCGCCCCTCGTCTCCAAGCGGACGGTTTTCTTCTCAGCACGAATCTCATCCAATTGAAAATATTGACATTGCGTCAGTGTGGTCACTTCGCCATCTTCCATCTGCGGCGGTTTGATCGGCAACGATGCCAGGTTGGGGTTTGACACTGCCACCGATTTTTCAATATGCAATTTGCGCGTTTCGGTTTCGGGTCGTCCCCAATCGTACACGCGATAGGTGATGTCTGACGTTTGTTGAATTTCGTAGATCAACATACCCGGTCCCAATGCGTGGACGGTGCCCGGATTCATGAACAAGGTATCGCCCGGAACAACTTTCACTTTTTCCACCAACTCCAAGGTCTTTTCACTTTTGCTTTGAATGGCTGCTGTCAATTGTTCGGCAGAGACATTCGGCTTGATGCCCGCGATCAACTCGGCGTTCGGTTCGGCTTCGAGCACATGCCAGGCTTCGGTCTTGCCGAACATGCCTTCACCTTCCAACCTTTGTGCCTGCTCATCATTCGGGTGGACTTGTAACGAGAGCCATTGCGCACAATCCAAAATCTTCACCAAGACAGGGAAGCGCTTTCCCGTCTGCGCGACAGCTTTTGAACCGAGCAAGTCAATGCCAAATTCAAGAGCAAGGTCTGAGAGGCTGCGCCCGGCATACGGTCCGGTAGTGATGCGGTTGCCTGCGAAGATGATCCACGCCTCAGCGGTGGGAACGACATCCGGGCGGAGTTTTGATCCACCCCACACATAGTCACGATATTCGGGAGCCAGGGAGAAGGGGATTTTGTTCATAGGGTAATTGTAACTGAGGACGATGGACCGTGGACGATTGACGATGGAAGAGCCCGTTTTTTCCATCGTCTGCCCTCCATCGTCCACCGTCGTTCTTAACAAACTGTTAACCCATCCTTCCATTGACCTTAAGAGGCGGTTGATAACATCACCAGCGTATAAAAAAAATAGGAGAAATTAGAGAAATGTCCAAAATCTTTCGTGTGTCCCTTTTCTTGATGGTGGCTTTGAGCCTGGTGCTCGCCGCCTGTGGTGCGCCTGCAACGGAAGCACCTGCTACTGAAGCTGCGACGGAAGCACCTGCTACCGAAGCTGCAACTGAAGAACCCACTGCGGCTCCAACCGAAGAAGACCCAATGGCGATGTATGCTCCCGACGCTGTTGAAGGTGATGTAGTAACCGCTGGTTCCTCCACCGTCTTCCCGCTCTCTGAGCGCATGGCTGAATTGTTCCAGGATGAAGGCTTCGCCGGTTCTGTCACCGTCGACTCCATCGGCTCTGGCGCTGGCTTCGAACGCTTCTGCGTTGCCGGTGAATCTGACATCGCCAATGCCTCCCGCGCCATCAAGGACTCTGAAGTGGAATCCTGCGCCGCCATCGGTCGCACTCCCATTGAGTTCCGTGTCGGTACCGATGCCCTCGCTGTGGTCGTAAGCTCCAGCAATGACTTCGTCACCTCCCTTACCAAGGAACAACTTGGCAAGATCTACACCGGCGAATTCACCACTTGGGATCAGGTCGATGCTTCCTTCCCCGCCGAAGCCATTCAGGTCTACTCCCCCGGCGCTGACTCCGGCACCTTCGATTACTTCGTTGAAGCTGTGGTCGCTCCGCTCACCCTCAATGCGGACGGCAAGGCTGACACCAAACTCGGTGAAGAAGCCCTCCTCGGTGTTGAAGGCGCTCAGTTCTCTGAAGACGACAACGTCCTCGTTCAGGGTGTTGAAGGCAGCCCCTACGCTATTGGTTACTTTGGCTTTGCCTACTTCGTTGAGAACCAGGGTGCTCTGAAAGCCCTCGCCATCGAAGGTGTTGAGCCCAACCAGGCTTCTGTGGATGCCGGTGAGTACCCGCTCGCTCGCCCGCTCTTCATCTACTCCGATGCCACCATCTTGCAGGAAAAACCGCAGGTTGCTGCTTTCATCTACTTCTACCTGACCAACGTCAATGACAACATCACCGATGTCGGTTACTTCCCTGCCCCCGCTGCTGACCTCGATGCCTCCATGGCTGCTTGGATGTCCGCGGTTGGTAAATAATTGAATTGAATACAAGAGGGCTGGTCTCTGAAAATGGGACCAGCCCATTTGTGCTGTAAAGAGAGTCTGCATGAAAGAAGAAGCCATTCACCTGAAACCCCTTGAAGCTCAAAATTTTCGTCACTTCGACCTTAAGAAAAAGTTGAGGATCAGCGAAAGTATTATTCAAGGTTTGCTGTTCTTCGCGGGCATCCTTTCCATCTTTGTAACCATTGCGATTGTGTACGAACTGGGCAAGGAAGCCATGCTGTTCTTCAACGACCCCGATGTAACCCTGGGTAAATTCTTTGGCACGACCAAATGGCAGCCGGGCATTGGGCAATATGGCATTTGGGCGCTCGTCTCTGCCACGTTGACAACCAGCGGGATTGCCATGCTCATTTCTTTGCCGCTGGGGCTTGCCTCTGCCATTTATCTGAGTGAATATGCCTCTCCGCGCTTGCGTTCCATTCTCAAACCCATCCTTGAAATTCTGGCGGGCATTCCCACTGTGGTGTATGGGTATTTTGCCCTGCTTTTTGTGACACCCATCTTGAAATCTTTTTTGGGTGAAGATCTGTCTGTATACAACATGCTCTCTGCCGGTTTGGTGATGGGCATCATGATCCTACCGTTAATCTCCTCGATGAGCGAAGATGCGCTCAGCGCTGTTCCACGCGCACTGCGTGAGGGAGCGTACGCCATGGGCGCCACTAAATTAGAAACCAGTTTGCAGGTGGTGCTGCCAGCCGCCTTATCGGGGATTGGCGCGGCGGTCATCATCGGCATCTCACGCGCTGTCGGCGAGACTATGATCGTTGCCGTGGCTGCCGGAGCCGGACCCAACTTCTCCTTCAATCCGCTCGAAGCTGCCGAAACCATGACCGGGCACATCGCCCGCATCAGTGGCGGCGACCTATCCTATAACTCCATTGACTATAACAGCCTCTTTGCCATCGCATTGATGCTTTTTCTGGTAACCCTCGTTTTGAATTTGTTCAGCCAATGGGTGGTCAATAAATTCCGGGAGCAATACGAATGAACACGCCCAATAACCTCCCCTACCCGCAAGGCGATGCCTTCTATTCAACATTGCGCAAACGCTATCTGACTGCCACAGTCTGGCAGTCACTCTTCCTTGGCTCTCTATTGATTGCCATCGTTGTGCTGATGGCATTGATCTACAACGTAATAGACGGTGCCTTTGGGTACATTGCCTATGAATATAAAAATGCACCCAGCGAATTTACCGCCACCCCGCCCAATGAATTGACCAAGGAAGAACTGCTGGTCATCCTCAAAGATAATCTTTCAAAAGGCGCATACAACAAACTGGATGAAGAGCAGGCAATGGATACCCGCTCTCAATCTGACTTATTAACTCTCTTCTTTGAACGCTTGGTACGGTTAGACACCAAACAAACCTGGAGCATGACCGAGTCACTCGCCAAAAGTGCCGAAATTCAAGCAGAAGTAGCAGAGAAATACCCAGACGCTGTCCTTGAATTCCGCTCATGGCTGACCCCGCAATTTCTTAGCTCGCCCATGTCTTCGCGTGCCGAGTTTGCCGGGGTTCGCACTGCCATTCTTGGCTCGCTGTGGTTGGTAGGCATTGCCATTGCCTTCGCCTTGCCCATTGGAACAGGCGCTGCCATTTACCTTCAGGAATACGCTCCCAAGAACTGGTTTACCTCCATTATTCAAACCAACATCAACAACCTGGCTGGTGTCCCCAGCATTGTTTATGGGATGCTCGGGCTGGCGGTCTTTGTCCGCGTGATGGAGTCATTTACCAGTGGAGCCATGTTCGGTGTGACCGACTCGAACGGACGCACCATCCTCTCCGCTGGGCTGACGATGGGCATCCTCGTCCTGCCGCTCATTATCATCAATGCGCAGGAAGCCATCAAAGCCGTACCAGATTCTTTACGGCAAGCAGCTTTCGGCGTAGGCGCGACGCGTTGGCAGACCATCTGGCATCACGTATTGCCAAACGCCCTGCCCGGTATCATGACCGGCAGCATCCTTGCTTTATCCCGCGCTCTTGGTGAAACCGCCCCACTCATTGTGGTGGGCGCTTCTACTTTCATCAGTCTCGACCCAGATAGTCCATTTTCAAAAT
>JAFLCF010000136.1 GCA_017303735.1 Anaerolineae bacterium | reverse complement strand
GTCGTTGTGTATGCGTACATTAACCTTATTGCAAAAAATGCCAATGTTACTTAACTTTCTTTCTTCTTTCATCCTTCTTTATCGAGATGAAAGAAGAAAGAGGAAAGAAGCCTGATGAAGTTTGGAATTCATTCACCATCATTTATCTACCCCGACGCCAACCTCTTCGACGCCGTCAAGCAAAAAGTGATCTGGATCGAACGTCACGGCTTTGACTGGTTTTCGGTGATGGATCATTTGATTCAGATCCCCGTGCATGGACTCCCCGAAGAGCCCTTCATGGAATCATGGACGCTTCTTTCCGCGCTCGCAGCGGTTACTGACCGAATTCGTTTATCCACGCTGGTCACTTCGACTGCCTACCGAAACCCTGCTCTGCTTGCCAAGATGGTCGCAGGCGTGGATCACATCAGCGGCGGACGAGTCACGCTTGGGATTGGTGCGGGCTGGTATGAAGCCGAATTCAAGCAATACGGTTTTGAATATCACGAAAAACCCGCCGAGAGGATCTATCGGCTCGAAGAAGCCGTCAAATTGATCAAGTCTATGTGGACGGAAGAACGCGCTACTTTTCACGGAAAATACTTCCACGTGGAGAATGCCATCCTCAACCCCAGACCGATCCAAAAGCCACATCCGCCGATTCTGATCGGTGGGGCGGGCGAACAACTTACGTTGCGCACGGTCGCGCGGGTGGGGGATGCGTGCAACTTCATCGGCAGCCCGGATGAGGTGAGGAAAAAGTTTGAAGTGCTGAATCAGCATTGCGTTAAAGAAGGACGCGTTTACTCCGATATCGAACGCACCGTGTTGTGCAATCTCCTCATCGCCAAAGATGAGTCTGCCATCCAATCCAAATTAGAAAAAGCGGATTTGTTCAAAGGGCGCGGACTGACCGTGGACGGCGCAAGAAAATTATTCGCCGATTATCAAGCCGCAGGTGTGCAGATGTTGATTTGTAGCATTTATCAGAACGATGTGGAGACGCTTGAATTACTGGCTGAGTTGAAGGAAGAGTACAGATCGTAATTGGTAAATAGTAATTACCAATTACCAATCACTAATTACCAGAGGAAACCATGACCGAAAAACTAACAGGCGAATTGCTCGTTGAACGCATGACCGAAAAAGAAAAAAGCATTGCGCAACGCGTGGAAAGTATTTTGCCCGCATTGCGGGCGGGCGCGGAGAAGGCGGATGCTTCGGGCGAGTTCCCGTTGGAGAATATTGCGTTGCTGCGTGACGCGGGCTTGTTCGGGCTGATCGTCCCTGAAAAATATGGCGGGCTGGGCGGCACATTGCGTGACCTTGCCGCGGCGGCGTTTGCGTTGGGGACGGCTTGCCCTTCGACGGCGTTGTGTTTCTTCTTCCATTGTTCCACGGCTTCGCGCGGCTTGCTCGGGCTTGAAGCCCTTGACGCAGGTTTGTTCACCGACGAGAACGAAGCGAAGCAGGTGCGTTCGTTCGCAGAGAAGTTGCTCAGCAAAATGGGCAGTGGACGTTTTCTCGCGAACTTTGCCAGCGAAGAAGCCAAGTCTGCGACGAGCGCGGTGTTGATCTCCACTGAAGCAACGCCTGTTGATGGCGGTTGGATGTTGAACGGCACAAAATCATTTGGCTGTTCCACAGGTGTTGCCGATGAATACTTGGTGCAGGCGAAGATCAAAGACTCAGCGGACTTGAACGGGCTTTCGATCTTCTTCGTGAGCAGCAAAGCGGAAGGCGTCTCTGAACGCGCTCATTGGGACTCGATCGGGATGCGCGCCACTGCCACGCATGGGATTGTGTTGAAAGATGTCTTTGTCAAAGCCGAAGATGCGATGACCGTGCCTGGCGCGTTCCTCAAGATGATGCAGATGAGTCGCGGTAGTTATGTCGGCAATCAATTGGCGGTGGTGTGCTTGTATCTTGGCATTGCCAATGGCGTGTTCGATTACACGATCAACTTTCTTTCCAAACTCAAATTTCAAGATACGGGCAAATCCATCTTTGCTGAAAGCGCCTTTCATCAGGAACTCGTCGGTCACATGGCAGTGGACTTGGAAACAGGTTTCCTATGGACTCGTCGTCAACTCGAACTCGAAACCTGCGAGCCGCCGATCCTGCCGAAGAACAAAGTCGTTGAACATTGGCGCATGTGCAAAGGGACGGTCTGCGAATCGGCGCACAAAGTTGCGGTCAATGCGCTCAAAGCCTGTGGCACCAGCAACACGGGCAATCACGGCGTCATCGCCCGCGGACTGCGCGATCTGGCGATGGGTCTCGTCCAAGCCTTCCCCGCCGAGCGCGGTCGGATTGAAGCCGCGAAGAGCATTGTGACGGATTCCATGCAGGCGGGGTTTGCGATTGATAAGAAGTAACGAGTAACGAGTAATGAGAAATGAGTTTCAATTTGTCTTACTCGTTTCTCGTTTCTCGTTTCTCGTTACTCATAACTTGGTACTTGGAACCTAACCCATGACACTCTCTTTCCCTCAAGGCTCTGTCGGACACTCCCTCACGCTCATGCGTGGAGTCTGGCATGACCACATCGAAACTTTCAATCTGGATGGAACCCCGCTTCCTCACGACCCGTGGGCGGGTGCGCCTGGCGATTCGCCTTTTGATAATCTGGTCTATATCGACTTCGACGGCGAGAACTACCAGCAGACCAATGTCACCTTTCGCGGTAGACCGTTCCATGCCCGTTCGTTCACGGCGAAGTATAAAGATGGCAAACTCTACTTCGATAAACTCGGACCCGAAGCCCCGCAGCATATCGGCATTTCTGGCGGAGTTGGTATTCTGTGGTTTCTCTCCGAGAATAACACCGACGAACCTCTCAGCCGCTACAGCGAACCCGATTGCATTACGCTCGACGGCTACGACCGCCGCACGCGCATGACCGTCCTCTACCGCAACGGAGTCGCCGTCCGCACGTTGACTGCCAAAGGAGTCCGCGTCGCCTCCACCTGCGAACGACGCGTCGCCTTCGATCCCCGCGGCGCAGATGGACCCGTCCATGATGTGCGCAGTGTGACGAAGGTGTATATGAAGAACGAATGAAAGACCAAAGAAGAAAGAAAAAATTTTACAAACCAGCCTCTTTCCTCTTTCTTCTTTCCTAATCACCAATTACCATTTACCAACCATCAAAGGAGAATAACCCATGTCCTTCCCCGAAATCAAAATGCCCCCGCTCGACGAAGTCAAGAAACACTTCACCCTTTTCGATTACATAGACGGTGAACGCATTGCTCCCACCATAAACATGGGCGCCTTCGTCCACAACCCCAACACAGGTGAGAAGATCGCGCCGCAAATGGCGACCAGCCCCGAGAACATCGAACGTGCTTTGCAGGTTGCTCAACGATTGCATGAAGCGGGTGAGTGGGCGAACACCTCTCCCGAAAAACGCGCCGACATTCTCGATAACGCCGCCAATCATCTGATGGGACTCACTCCCATGATCGCCGCTGTTGAATCGTACAACACTGGCATTGTCTTCAGCACAACGAGTTTTGTCAACGCCATTGTGTGGCTTGCCTTCAAAGCCGCCGCGGGCGTGCTCCGCAGTGGATATGCCGTCAACAAAGTGCCAGGTCCGCATGGTGATGTGGAAGTTCTTCGCAAGCCGCTTGGTGTTGCGGTTGCTATCGTGCCGTGGAATTCTCCCGCCGCGCTTGCCGCGCACAAAGTTGCCAATGCGCTCGCCGCAGGCTGCCCCGTCATTCTCAAGCCCACCGAGTGGGCGCCGTATTCCTGTCTCTTCCTCGTTGATGGACTCGAAGCCGCGGGCTTGCCCAAGGGTCTCTTTCAAATTGTCAACGGCGGCGGCGATGTTGGCGCGAAACTTGTCGGCGATAAACGTGTGCGTGCGGTTTCGTTCACGGGTGGTCTGTATGGCGGTCGCGCTGTCGCTGCTGCCTGCGCCGCAGATTTCAAATCGCTGCAACTCGAGCTCGGCGGCAACAACGCCATGGTCGTTTTGCAAGATGCCGATATTGATAAGGTCGCCGACGGCATCGTCGCTGGCATGACTACGCTCAACGGTCAGTGGTGCCGCGCGTTGGGGCGACTCGTCGTCCATGAATCGATTCAAGATCAAGTCGTGGACGCCGCAATGGAGAAGTTCAAATCCCTCAAAGTGGGCGACGCGCTCTCGATGGAGTCCCAACTCGGACCGCTCGCCAACTCTGCCCATCACGGTCGGATCGTGGACGCGGTTAACGCCCTCAAAGCCAAAGGCGGACAAACGCATCACACCGCCCCGACGCCTGATTCGGCGGGCTACTATCTTTCTCCCACGCTGATAACGGGAGTCGCGCCCGAAGAGACACTCGAAGAAATCTTTGGACCCGTCGCCACAGTCCATTCGTTCAAGACCGATGATGAAGCCGTGAAACTCGCCAATCAAACTCCATACGGTCTTGGCGGTTACGTCTTCTCGAAAGATGAAGAACACGCAATGCAAGTTGCCCGCCAAATGAACACGGGTGGAGTCAAGGTCAATGGGGTGAGCCTGCTCGAATTAAATGTCGATGCGCCGCGCCCTGCGTGGGGCTTGAGCGGATTTGGAGAAGAAGGTACACTCGAAACGTTCGATGTTTTCTGCGGGAAGTCGATTGTAGGTGTTGCAGGAAAATAATCGTTATTTGGTAAAACTTGACTCGCAAAATTTTAATGGAGCAGAGCATGTATAACTCAGGAAAGTCTGTGGTTTGGAAAGTCGTTATCATTTGGGCTGTCTTTGCGCTTCTGCATTACTTGAATGACTGGCTCCCAAACCCTGTTCTTGCTTTTTTCGGTGAAGCGGATGGTGCTGAAACTGTTTGGGGTCATTTGAAGATGAACTTCTGGACGTACATCTTTGTGACCATCGGCGAGTTCTTCATCTTTCGCAAAAAGATTTCGGATGTGGGTCAATTCTGGTATACGCGTCTCTTGAGCTCAGTTCTCTACCCTTGGCTCTCGATGACTTTTTGGATGACAGGATCCGCACTCAACGGCGGGCTGGAACCTATTCGCCCAATCGAGTTATCCTTTTCGCTTCTATCGAATGCCTTTGGTGCGTACCTCGCCGTGCGCCTTGAGCAAGTTTTCGACGGGGTTAAGTTTCGCAAAGCCACCCAATGGACGATCATATTCTTCTTCATCCTCGCGCTAATTCAATATATATCATTCGAGTTGAATGCGCCTTGGTGGGAATTATTCGGAAGCCATTAGCGAGTAGGAGTTGAAAATGACCGCTGACCACCGACGGTTGACCGCCTTAATGCGGTTCGTCGTCCATCGTCAGCGGTCTTTTTTTTGAGAAAAACCAATCAGCAAAGGTAACAACATGGCAGAGTTCTTAAAACAAGGGTTCAGCGAAACAGATGCGTCCGAAGCGGATGCAAAAGTAAGGTCGGCAGTGGAGGCGATGCTGAACGATGTCAAAATACGCGGCGATGTCGCCATCCGCGAACTCTCAGAAAAGTTCGATAAGTGGAGTCCCGAATCATTTCGGTTAAGTGAAAAGCAGATTCAAGAAATCATTGCGACGTTGCCTCAGCAAGTGATTGACGATATTCATTTCGCGCAAACTCAAGTGCGGAATTTTGCGCAGCATCAACGCGCGGCATTGAAAGACATTGAAGTGGAAACCTTGCCCGGCGTGATCCTTGGGCATAAAAATATTCCTGTGAATAGCGCGGGGTGTTACATCCCGGGCGGGCGTTACCCGATGGTGGCTTCGGCGCACATGAGCGTGTTGACCGCGAAGGTGGCGGGCGTGAAGCGCGTGATGGCGTGTACGCCGCCGATCAATGGCGAGATTCCTGCGGCGACGGTTGCTGCCATGCACTTTGCAGGCGCGGATGAAATTTATATTCTCGGCGGCATTCAAGCCGTGGCAATGATGGGACTCGGCACTGAAACGATTCAAGCGGTGGATATGTTGATCGGTCCGGGCAACGCCTATGTCGCGGAAGCAAAGCGACAGTTATATGGAAAAGTGGGTATCGATCTATTTGCGGGTCCGACCGAAGTGTTGATCATTGCTGATGAAACCGCAGACGCTGAAATGGTCGCAACGGATTTGCTGGGGCAAGCCGAACATGGACCGACGTCACCTGCCGTGTTTATCACGACCAGCCGCAAACTTGCTGAAGAGACTCCGCTTGAAATTGGGCGTCAACTTGAAACGCTGCCAACGGCGGATGTGGCTGGCGTTTCATGGCGGGATTATGGTCAGATCATTTTGGTGAAAGATTTTGCTGAAGCCGTGCATGAAGCAGATAGGATCGCAAGTGAGCATGTGCAAGTGTTGACGAAAGATAATGATTACTTCCTGAACAACATGACCAATTATGGCGCATTGTTTTTAGGTCCGCGCACGAATGTGGCGTATGGCGATAAGGTCATCGGCACGAATCACACCCTGCCAACCAAAACAGCGGCGCGATACACAGGCGGTTTGTGGGTAGGTAAGTTCTTGAAGACGGTTACTTATCAACGCGTGTTGACCGATGAAGCCAGTGCCTTAGTTGGCGAATATTGCTCTCGTTTGTGTGCCATCGAGAATTTTGCAGGTCATCAGGCACAGGCGGATCTGCGCGTGAAAAGGTACAAGAAATGATCGACACTTCCATGCACGGACAGATCGCACTCGTCACCGGCGGCGCGGGCGGAATTGGCTCCGCCATTTGCCGCAGACTTGCGGACGCAGGCGCGATTGTAGTGATTACGTACTCAAAAGATTCAACCAAAGCGCAGAGCGTAATCGAATCAATGGCTGGCAAGGGTCATTTGGCAATACAAGCCGATGTGCAAAACAGTGACACACTCAATCAGTTGGCACAAACAATCGCAGAAAAATTTGGCGCGTTGGATCTGCTGGTGAACTGCGCGGGCGTGACCACACCTGTAAGGCACAACGATCTCGATGCACTTTCCGATGAATGGATCGACAAGATATTTCAAGTCAACGTGCGTGGGGCGTTTGCGACGATTCGTGCGATGAAGCCTCTGCTTGAAAAAAGAGAACAAAGTACAGTTGTAAATATTTCGTCAGTAGCGGGAACCACAGGTGTGGGAAGCAACGTCGCGTACTGCGCCTCCAAAGCCGCGCTTGATTCAATGACACGTTCACTCGCCCGCGCGCTTGCACCGAAGATTCGAGTCGTGTCCGTTTCGCCGGGATGGGTATTGGGTGAATATGCCAAACGCTTCGACCCTGAATACATTCAAGCACAAGTGGATGCGACACCGCTAAAGAAACTATCCACGCCGGAGGATGTGGCTGAGACGGTTTGGGCGGTGCACACCAAGTTGACGATGATGACGGGGAATATCGTGCCGGTGGATGGGGGACGTCCGCTGGGGGTGTGAGGTTAGAACCCGAATAAAAAGAACAGGTCATTTACATTCGTGCCGGTGGGACCTGTCTTGATAAGCCCGCCAATGGCATCAAAGAACGAGAACGAGTCATTGTTTTCAAGGAACGCTTCACTGTTCAACCCTAATGTGTAGGCGTGTTGATGCGTTTCACCTGTGACAATGGCGCCTGCTGCGCCAGTCGTTCCGTCTTCGCCGTCGGTGGCGAGGGTGATGAGCATGGTATTTTCCATGCCGCTTAATTCGCGCACTGCAGCGAGAGCGAGTTCGAGGTTTCTACCTCCCTGTCCTTTGCCTCGTACTGTAACGGTGGTCTCGCCGCCACCGATCATACAAAACGGACGTGTCACATTCCCATGAAGATGCGCGCAGATATGTACTGCCGCCTCGCGCGCTTCGCCCTGCCATGCATCGCCCAAAAACGTAGTCTGAAACCCAAGTGCTTGAGCGGCTTTTAACCCGGCTTGCGCAGCGAGTTGATTGCTGCCGATCAACACATTTTGTACTTGTGAAAACAAAGGAGATTCGGGCTTTGGCGTTTCGGGCGAGCGCTCCAAAAAGCGGACAATGGTTTCGTTGAATTGCTCTGTCAAACCATATTTTTCGAGAATGTTCAACGCATCTGTTTTTGTGGATGGGTCTGGCGCGGTGGGACCCGATGCAATGGCTTCGAGCGGATTTCCAACCACATCGGAGAGGATCAAGCCCGCCACCCGCGCAGGGAGGGCTGCTTCAGCGATCCTGCCGCCTTTGACTCTATCGAGATGTCGTCGCAGGGTGTTGATCTCATCAATCCGTGCGCCGCAGGATAACAAAGCTTGCGTGAGGGCTTGTAAGTTTTCGAGACCGATTTCAGGGTATGGGGATGTCATCAACGCCGAGCCGCCGCCGGAAATTAAACAAATGAACAGGTCACGTTCATTCAATCGTGATGAGATCTCCAATGCTTTATTCCCCGCAATGAGACTATTCTGATCTGGAACAGGATGCCCGCCCACGCAGACGTCGAATCCGCTTGCAGGGGAGGGAAAAGTCTGTTTTGGAATGAGCAAGCCGCGGCTGGGATGAGGCGCAAGAATATCCAGCAATGTGCCCGCCATCGCCTCAGTCGCTTTGCCCAATCCTAATACGGTGATGCGATCCAATTCATCAAGCCGATAGATTTGGTTGGCAATATGAAGGTTTTTGCTTTCGCGTTTGACGAATCGCCGAACAGCCTGCCCAGGCTCCACGGCTTGAAGCGAGGCACTTAAGATTTTGGAAATCTGATTCCCAAATGGGTGTTGTTGCAGGGCGCGAGTTAAAAAATCTTTCATTGGTTTGGATACTATAATAGGAAGTTATATCACTGTTGTGAAGGATTTTCTACAATGACGAAGCCCAGAGTGTTTGTCACACGCATTATCCGAGATGCAGGCTTGAATCTTGTAAATGAATTTTGCAATGCCGAGGTTTGGCAAGACGAGTTGCCACCTTCTCGCGACGTGCTGCTTGAAAAGGTACGGGGTGTGGATGGCTTGCTTTGTTTGCTAACCGACCGTATTGACGGCGAAGTGTTTGATGCCGCAGGACCTCAACTAAAAGTTGTTAGCAATCATGCCGTTGGGTTCGATAATATTGTGATCGCCGATGCCACTGCACGCAAGATCCCAGTGGGTAACACGCCGGGCATTCTCACCGATGCCACAGCTGACTTTGCATTTGCTTTGCTCATGTCGGCGGCGAGGCGTGTGAACGAAGCCGAGCGATATCTGCGAGCTGGCAAATGGAAAACATGGGGACCTTCTACTTTGCTTGGTATGGATTTTGTCGGCAAGACTCTTGGCTTGGTAGGCTTTGGTCGCATTGGGCGAGCGGTGGCAAAACGTGCAGCAGGCTTCGGCTTGCGCGTGATCTATTACAGCCCCGGTGCTCAACCCGAATTCAATGCAACACCGATGGAAAGTTTGTATGCCTTATTGCGTGAGTCAGATTTTGTGTCACTGCATACACCTTTGAACGACTCTACGCGCCGCATGGTGAATGCAGATTTTCTCAGTAAAATGAAGCGCAATGCGATTCTCGTCAACACCTCACGCGGCGGGGTTGTGGATCAAGACGCGTTGTATCAGGCGTTGAAGTCTAACCAGATCTTTGCCGCCGCGTTGGATGTAACCGACCCCGAACCATTGCCGATGGATTCTCCGCTGCTGACGCTGGAGAACTGCGTCATTGCTCCGCATATTGCCAGCGCCAGCGAAAAGACCCGTGACGATATGGCGCGCCTTGCGGCTAATAATTTGATCGCCGGACTAAAAGGTGAACACCTGCCGCATTGTGTGAACCCTGAAGTGTACGGATCATAAAGAAGAAGCCCGCATTCTTTGGATGCGGGCTTCTTCTTTATTACATCTTTTCAAAACTGGATTTCAACGCGGGATACAACTCTTGGTAGATCGCATACGACTTGCGATAGACTTCCGCCTCTTTTTCAATGGGTGAGGTTGATCCGGTTATTCTGATGCATGCTTTACACGCTGATGCCACATCGTTCCACTGCCCGGCACCGACGCCAGCGAGCAAGGCTGCACCATACGCGCCGCCTTCGGTGGTATTCACTGTTACCAACTCCGCCTCTAATACTGACGCTAGAATTTGTCGCCACAACGCCCCTTTCGTCCCGCCCCCCGAAGCGCGGACTTGTGTGATCTTTCCGAGACCTGCATTTTGAATCAATGTGAAAGAATCCTTCAACCCGAATGCTACACCTTCCAACACAGCACGCGTCATGTGAGCACGGCTATGGCGGAGAGTCAAGCCGATGAAAGCGCCGCGCGCCAATGGGTCAGGATGAGGTGTGCGTTCGCCGGAGAGATATGGCAGGAATTGCAATCCTTCGCTACCCGCAGGAATCGATTCCGCTTCTTTTAATAAGTCATCAAAACTTACATTCGGTGCGAGTGTGTCGCGATACCACTGCAAACTTCCCGCCGCCGAAAGCATCACGCCCATGAAGTGCCACATGCCTGGCACTGCATGACAAAACGCATGCAAACGACCTTCGGGTTCGATGAGCGCCGATGGGGTAGTGGCAAACACAACTCCACTCGTACCCACTGTGAGACCCACAATGCCCGGCTCCACTGCACCTACGCCTACAGCCCCCGCGGCTTGATCACCACCACCCGCTGCAACCAGTGTGCCCACTTTCAAGCCAGTGAGCGCAGCGGCTTCTTCAGTGACATACCCTGTAAACTCTGTGCCTTCAAACGTTTTCGGCATCCATGTACGTGGAATATCCAATGCTGATAAAACTTCATCAGACCAATCGCGAGCGTTTAGGTCAAACAACACCGTGCCTGCACCATCGGCTTTGTCCATTGCATAGGTGCCGGTCAACTTCAAACGCACGTAATCTTTTGGGAGCAAAACATGTTTTGCTTTTGCGTAAACATCAGGCTCGTTTTCTTTTACCCACAAAATTTTCGGCGCGGTGAATCCCGTCAGCGCGACGTTGCCGGTGATGCGGATAAATTTTTCTTTGCCAATGATGCGATGGATTTCATCGCACTGACTTTGCGTGCGCTGGTCATTCCACAAGATGGCAGGACGTAGAACATTCCCAGCATTATCGAGCAGGACAAGCCCATGCATTTGCCCCGTCAGCCCGACTGCCCCAACTCGTTCTCCGCTGATACCTGCCTTTTCCAAAACTGACTTGATACTCGCCGCAACTGCCTCCCACCATTCACGCGGATCTTGCTCTGACCACAATGGTTTGGGGGTTTGCAATGTATGTGGATTCGATGCGACTGCGATGACTTCGCCTTTTTCGTCAATGAGCAAAGCTTTGCTTGAGGTAGTGGACGTGTCAATGCCGAGGAAGTAAGCCATAAAAGACTCCGTTTATAAATAACTGACGGCAGACCACAGACCATTATCACGGTCAGCGGTCTGCCGTCGGCGGTCAGACTATCTCACACCCAACAAAACTTCATTTGTCAACTGATCAAGGCGTTCGTATTTCAGTCCACGCCCGGCGATGGCATTGCGGTCGAAGGCTTGAGCTTTGAGAGCTTTTGCTTTTTCAGCAGAATACTTGCCGAAGTATTGATCCATCGAGCCGTCGCTGGCATTGATCTCAGCGACGATGGATTGAATCTCTTTATCCGTATGCCATTGGGCGGCTTTTTCTTTGAGGATGAGGTAGGTGCGCATACAGCCGCGGGCGAAGTCTTTGACACCTTCATAATCTTCGGTGCGATAGGCATGAGCGTCGAAGTGACGGCTGGCGTCATATTTATTGTCTTCAAGAAGTTTGACGAGGAAGAAGGCACTCTTGAGGTTGACCGCGCCAAAGCGGAAGTCTTGATCGTAGCGACCGAAGGCTTGATCGTTCAGGTCAATGTGGAAGAGCTTGCCTGATTCCAATGCTTGAGCAACACCATGAACAAAGTTGAGTCCCGCCATGTGTTCATGCGCCACTTCGGGATTCACGCCCACTATTTCAGGATGATCGAGGGTGTTGATGAACGCCAGCATGTGACCAGTCGTTGAGTTGTAAATATCGCCGCGGGGTTCGTTGGGTTTGGCTTCGAGCGCGAATTTCAGATCGTATTTTTTATCGAGGGCATATTCGCAAAGGAAGTTCATTGCTTCGCGGCTGCGTTTGATGGCGGTGATGGGGTCTTTGGTGGCATCGCTTTCGGTGCCTTCGCGCCCGCCCCAAAAGACGTAAGTTTTTGCACCGAGTTCCACGCCGAGGTCGATGGCGTTCATGGTCTTTTGCAAAGCATAGGCACGGACTTTGGAGTCGTTTGAGGTGAATGCACCATCTTTGAAGATGGCTTCGCTGAATAGGTTGGTTGTTGCCATCGGGACAACAACGCCTGTATCGGCAAGTGCTTTCTTGAAGTCTTTCAAGATG
>JAFLCF010000135.1 GCA_017303735.1 Anaerolineae bacterium | reverse complement strand
GACGAGCGCATTGCCAAAGGCGAGAACGTCACCCCGCTGACGGGCATTCCCTTCTCAATGAAGGATTGCATCTCCACGCGTGATGTCCGTACCACTTGCTCCTCGAAGATTCTCGAAAACTACGTGCCGCAATACAATGCCACGGTCACCAACAAACTTGCAGATTCAGGCGCTGTCCTTGTCGGCAAGACCAACATGGACGAGTTCGGCATGGGGTCTTCGTGTGAAAATTCCGCGCTCTTCCCTACTCACAACCCGTGGGATTTAGATCGTGTCCCAGGTGGCTCGAGCGGCGGCGCGGCGGCGAGCATGTCTGCCAGTCTTTGCACGTTTTCCATCGGCGAAGATACAGGCGGATCGGTTCGTATGCCCGCGGGCTTCACCAACGTGACAGGCATCAAGCCAACCTACGGACGTGTCTCGCGTTACGGTCTCATCGCGCTCGCATCCTCTTTTGATTGCATCGGTCCCATGACCCGCGACGCCTACGACTGCGCGACCGTCCTCGAACACATCGCCGGTCACGACCCGCACGACAGCACCACCTACAACTCCCCCGTTCCAAACTACACCGCCAACATCAACAAGCCCGTTAAGGGAATGAAGCTCGGCATCCCGAAAGAATATTTCGTAGCAGGCATGGAAGCGGGCGTTGAGTCCGCCATGCAAGAGGCGATTCGCACCTACGAAAAACTCGGCATGGAAATTCACGAAGTCTCGCTGCCCCACACCAAATACGGCTTGCCCGTTTATTATCTGCTGCTCTTCGCCGAAGCCAGCGCCAATCTCGCCCGCATGGATGGCACGCGTTTCGGTCTCTCGGTTTCAGACGGCGCGAGGGATGTCATCGACATCTATCTCAAGACTCGTCACGAAGGTTTCGGTGATGAAGTCAAGCGCAGGATTATGCTTGGCGCATACGCTCTCTCAGCGGGATACTATGACGCGTATTACTTGAAGGCGCAAAAAGTGCGCACGCTTCTTCGTCGGGACTTTGAAACTGCTTTTTCCAACGTAGACATTCTCCTTGCCCCGACCTGTCCCACCACCGCCTTCAAACTCGGCGAGAAAACCAGCGACCCGCTCGAAATGTACCTCTCAGATATTTACGTTGTCTCCACCAATCCCGCTGGCGTCCCTGCCCTTGCACTCCCCGCTGGCTTCTCCAACAACATGCCCGTCGGTATGCAACTCATCGGCAAACACTTGGACGAAGCCACCCTCTTCCAAGTCGCTCACGCCTATCAGCAAGTGACCGATTGGCATAAGCAACAACCACCGCTGTGACGATAGACGATGGACCATTGACCGTAGATGTTCTCCATCGTCCATCGTCAACCGTCCATGGTCATGGATTGTCGTACACGTAAAAAATGTAATCCTGAGATTTCGTGTCCACGCCCAGATCGTGCAAGGCACGCAAAAGTTGAGCGCGATGATCAGTGGCGTGATTAGCAACATGCAGAAGCACCTGCCAGACAAAGAGGACTTGATCATCTTCTGGCTCTTTGATCGGCTTGGTGAATAACATATCGTCTGTTAATTCGGCAAGGTAGGCTCTTGATTTTTTTCGACCGTATCCAGGAATGCATGAATAGCGTCTCGATCATCAATTTCAACGGTGTCTGGAAGCGGATCAGCAGGTTGAGCGTCGCGCAATTCGCTGAACCACATTTCTTCCGCATCGAAGAGATGGACGAGTTGCTCCCGAATCGATCCGCGAGAGTAATCCGCTTTTTGGGTGAACTGCTCGAAGGTCAACGCAGCGACATGCTCCAAAATCTTACGGTTCTCGGCAAAGTGATAGTTATAAAAATGACGAAAGGCTTCAGCATTCATAAGTAAGGCTCCTTTTCACAAGTATAGGCATTATAGCAAACAGACTTTCGACCTTAGACTTTTGACGTTCAACATTCAACCAAAGAACTACGAGACTACCCAACTATGAAACTAACCTACGAACCCGTAATCGGACTTGAAATTCACGGCGAGTTACTCACCAACTCCAAAATGTTCTGCAGTTGCTCCGCAGACTATGGCTCTGCGCCCGAGCCGAACACGAACATCTGCCCCGTCTGCACGGGGTTGCCAGGTGCGATGCCAGTCGTCAACAAAAAGGCGACGGAACTTGCCGCGTTGGTTGGTCTCGCGTTGAATTGTTCCATCAACAAGCACAACACCTTTGCACGCAAAAATTATTATTACCCCGACCTGCCCAAGGGCTATCAGATCTCGCAATACGAATTGCCGATCGCAGAAAAAGGTTTACTCGAAGTCAATGATGGCGAGAATCAACCCAACGTGAGAGTGAGGCGGGTTCACATCGAAGAAGATACCGCCAAACTCGCGCACGAAAAAAATTATGCACTGGTTGATTTCAATCGCGCAGGCGTCCCCCTGCTTGAGATCGTCTCAGAGCCTGATATCCGCACCGTTGAAGCCGCGCTCGATTACGCCACGAAGGTTCGCGCGATTTTGCGTTACCTCGGCGTCAACTCAGGCGACATGGAAAAAGGCGTGCTGCGTTTTGAGGCAAACATTTCTGTGCGACCCGTTGGCAGTGATGAGTTCCGCACGCGCACCGAAATAAAAAATCTCAACAGTTTCCGCGCACTCGTCCGCGCTTCGCAATATGAGATCGAACGCCAGATCAAAATTTACGAAGAAGGCGGCACGGTCGTGCAAGAAACTCTCGGCTGGGACGATGTTCGGGGCGTGACGACCAGCCAACGGTCAAAAGAAGAAGCGCACGATTATCGCTACTTTCCCGAGCCCGATCTTCCTCCGCTTCAACTTTCTGATTCATGGATCGCGGACATTAAATCCCGCCTGCCCGAACTGCCGGAAGCAAAAACATCGCGCTTCATTTCGGACTTTGGCTTGACTCTGTCCGAAGCGCGTTTTCTCACCTCCGAGCGGACTCTTGCCAACTACTTCGAGAGCGTCGTCGCGAATTCAAAAAGCCCGGCGAAAACGATCCACTCGTGGATCGCGGGCGAGTTCATGCGCTACTTGAACGACTCAAGCTTGAGCATTGACGATGTGACTCTCGCGCCCGAAACGCTTGCGAAGTTAATTGACATGGTGACAGACAAAACCATCGGCGCGAGCGCAGGCAAAACCGTGTTGACCGAGTTGTTCAAAAACGGCGGCGACCCCGCGCAGATCGTGAAAGAAAAAAATCTCTTGCAGATGACGGATATGAACGCCATTCAAGAGATCGTGACAAAGATTTTGAACGACAACCCCAAAGAAGTGGACGAGTACAACGCGGGCAAAGAGACTCTGTTCCAGTGGTTCATGGGTCAGGTGGCGCGAGCGACGAAAGGTAAAGCGGACCCGAACGTGGCAAAGGAATTGATGTTGAAGGGCTTGGAAGAACGAAAGAAGTAAAGATTATTTTTTCATACTGAGCACAGGAAAGTCAAGTGACAGTCACCCTAAATGTGACTGTCGCTTTTTTTATCAGATAATATACAAGTACAATTACTTTGTCAGTTGAAAAAGAACTGGCTAAAAAATAAATCAGGGTATTCGGATAAATGTTCATGACCAAAGCTCAATCAAAATCTCTTTTCAAAAAATTAACGTCCGCCAGACATACTATTTTATGGGGAATCTTATATCTTCCCAGTTTATGCTTTTTACTCTTATATCCATTACGATGGATATATGGGGACTCTTTAGACGCAGTGAGAATGACTTCGTATATAGTCCCCTGGTTTTTGATTTTTTTCGTGCCACTATTCGTCATTTCAATAGTAGGTCGCCGTAAACAGCTTGCGTTTGTAAATGCAATTCCAATTCTGACCATTGCTTTTACTTTCGCGCCTCTGTTTTTACCCAGATTTCAAACACCCCCACCCCCTGACAGCTTCACACTGAAAATCATGAGCTACAACATGCATAGCATCAAAGATGTTAGGGGCATTGCTGAGGTGATCCGTCAGGAGAAGCCAGACATCCTACTAATTCAGGAATATTCGAACAGGTTATTTTCGCCGTCTTTTCATGGTCTTGATAAACTTTATCCGGAAATGTATATGGAGGTGGCATCAAAAGATTTTAGACAGGCAACCCTGAGCCGATATCCGATCAAGCTTATCAACGCTGAGCTTGAAAAGGGTCGAACTCAGAAAATGCAAATTGAGCTACCCACAGGCACAATCGAAGTCTGGAATGTACATCCCATGCCGCCCTTTCTGATTCCTCCTGAAGAGTTTGATGCGCAAATGTATGCCCTGGCAGAAGACATTCCCCAAGTAGAGGGTCCTTTGATCGTAGCAGGTGACATGAATGCAACCGACCAGTCAGAAATTTATCGGAAATTCAATCAGTACCTACAAGATGCTTACTGGGAAACAGGTTGGGGATTTGGCTTTAGCTACCCAGCCTCACCCTATAAATTTATGGAGATGCCATTTCACACAGGTCCGCTCTGGCGAATTGACCATGTCTTCCATAGTCAGCACTTTTCTGCGATCAGCGCCCGCACGCTGACAAACGCTGGTGGTTCAGACCATCTTCCAGTTGTAGTGGAGCTTTCAATAGTAAAGTGATCTCCATCTACTCGTGGAGTTGCAAACTATGTAAGCATAATGGTAAAGATTGATATACAATTCAACTGCACTTCCAGAAACAACATGCCGAAAAGGAGTTTTTCATGCCAACCGTAAAAAAGCGTTTCGTCACTGCCGAAGATTTGTATGCCCTACAACAACTTTCTGATGTGCGGATTTCGCCGGATGGCGGGCACGTCATCTATCGTTTGCAGCGAGTAGACCGCAAGACCGAGAAAAAATATGGCAACTTGTGGATCGTTCCAAGCGGAGGCGGTGAGCCGCGTCAATTCACCTATGGCGACCAATCCGATTCGTCGCCGCGCTGGTCTCCGGATGGAAGTACGATTGCATTTCTTTCCAGCCGCAATGGCAACGGCAAACCTTCGCAAATTCATCTCATTCCCTTTGATGGTGGTGAAGCCCGCAATTTGACTTCCATTGACGGCGAGATCGATATTGTAGGTTGGTCGCCCGATGGGCGCAAATTATTATGTTCTATCCGCAAGATGGATGCGGAAGCTTTGGAACGTGAGAAGGATGAGCAGAAGAAAAAGCTCGGCGTGGTGGTGAGACATTACACGCGGCTCTTTTATAAGATGGACGGTTACGGTTACCTGCCCCACGAGCGGACACACATCTGGCTCGTAGATGCACGCACAGGCAAAGGCAAGCAATTAACCGACAGCGCAGTTCACGATGAGACCTCACCCACTTTCTCACCCGATGGCAGGACGATTGCATTCGTATCCAATCGTTCGGAGGAGCCTGATGCTTTTCCTGAGCATGATGACATCTTCCTCATGCCCGCGGATGGAGGCAAACCGCGCAAACTTGAAAACACGCCGTTGGGCTCGAAGTCCATGCTTTCTTTCTCGCCGGATGGCAAGTGGCTTGCCTATCTCGGAACGGAAGGCGAACATCTGGATTACCAAAACAACAGTTTGTGGATCGTCCCTGTAGACGGTTCTGAAGCGGCACGAAATCTCACCAAGAAATATGACTTGCATACCTCCGCCGATGTCATCACTGATTTTGGCGCGGCAGAGACCGTCCCGCCGGTGTGGTCAAACGATGGAAAAAGCATCTATTTCCAAGCGGCAGTTCACGGGTCCACGGTTTTGAGGCGGATCGACATCGCTGGTAAGAATATGACGGAAGTGATCGGCGAAGGCGGCGCGCTGGGAACCGTCTCGTTCGACAAATCCCAAAAGCATGTGGCGTATTTTTATGGAAGTATGTACGACACGCCGCAAGTCCATTTGCGTGAGCTGGGCAGTAACACGGTGCGCTATCTGACGCACATCAACCGTGATTATTTTGCTGCGGTGAAATTGCCGAAGGTGGAAGAGGTTTGGTACAAAGGCGCGGACGGCACCGACCTGCAAGGCTGGATCATGTTCCCGCCTAATTTTGACCCGAACAAAACCTATCCGTCGATCTTTGAAATTCACGGCGGACCGTGGACGCAGTATGGCAAGTTCTTCATGCATGAGTTCAATTACTTCGCCTCGAACGGATACGTGGTGTACTTCACCAATCCGCGCGGCGGACGGGGCTACGGCGAAAAACACTCGAAGGCGATCTGGGGTGATTTCGGCGGACCGGACTACGAAGACCTGATGAAATTTGCCGACCTCATGGCAAGGAAGCCGTACATCGACAGCAAACGCATGGGCGTGACCGGTGGCTCATACGGCGGATTCATGACCCTGTGGATCGTGGGTCATACCAACCGCTTCAAGTCTGCGGTGGCGCAGCGCAGTGTGACCAACTGGGTCAGCATGTGGGGCTCGAGTGACTTCAATTGGATCTTCCAGTTCTGGGCAAAATCTGGCTCGCCGCAAGAGAGCATGGATAAACTCTGGAACATGTCGCCGGTGAAATATTTGGGCGAAGCCAAAACGCCCACGCTCATCATCCACAACGAGCATGACCATCGCTGTCCCATCGAGCAGGGCGAGCAAGCCTTCGTCGCGCTCAAACGCGCTGGCGTGGAGACGGAGTTCGTGCGCTTCCCTGAAGAACCGCATGGACTTTCACGCGTCGGGAGAACCGATCGGCGCATTGCGCGGTTGAATCATATTTTGAGGTGGATGGATAAGTATTTGAAATAGGGTTGAAAGCAAAGTGACAGTCACCTTTGAGGTGACTGTCACTTTTTTAACCAGAGTGACATTTCTCGAGGAAATTAGGAACGATCCTGTCCGCTTTAGGCTCTACAGTGAATGTGTAAATCACACATCACAAGGAGAGTATATGGAACCCAAAGACGGCAGGCATGATTTTGACTTTTTCATCGGCAAGTGGAAGGTGAAGCATCGCAAGTTGAAGGCGTTGATGCAAGGCTCAACGGAGTGGGACGAATTCGAAAGCACGGTGGAAGACCGCAAAATATTGGGCGGCATTGGCAATTTTGAAGAGATGACCTTTGAACGCGAAAGTGGCGCTTTTTACGGAGTGTCTCTCAGCCTCTTCAACCCGAAGACCGAAGAGTGGAGCCAGTATTGGGTGGACAGCGCCAATGCGGTGCTGACCTCGCCGATGGTTGGCAAATTCAAAAATGGAGTGGGGGAATTTTTTGCCGAAGACGATCTGGACGGAAAACCTGTTCTGGCGCGCGCAATTTGGTCGAAAGTCACGGCGAATAGCTGTCAGTGGGAACAGGCGCTTTCAAATGACGGTGGCAAGACCTGGGAAACAAATTGGGTGATGGAGTTCGAGCGGGTATGAGTGACAATCTCTACTCCCCTATTCTTGAGCTGCGAATGTATACCCTCCGCAAAGGTCGGCGGGACGAGATGATCGAACTCTTCGACCGCGAATTGATCGAACCACGCGAAGAGGTTGGGATTCAGATCATCGGTCAATTTCGGGATGTGGACAACCCAAAAAGATGGACGTGGCTGCAAGGCTTCGATGATATGCAATCACGTGGTGAGGCGTTGAATGCCTTCTACACCAGCCCGGCATGGAAGGCAAACGCCAAAGCCGCCAATGCGACCATCGTCGATTCGGGCAATGTCTTGCTCTTGCACCCTGCCCGCCCGGCTTCAGGGTTCAAGCTCAAAGCAGGGAATCGTCCACCGCGCGGTAGCACGACGCCACAAGATGGCTTTGTAGAAGCGACGATCTATTATTTCGATGAACCTGTGGAAGAAGAGTTCATTGAATTTTTTGAAAAAATGATGCAGCCGATTCTCAAAACATGCGGCGCGAACCTGCTTGGGTATTTCGTCACCGAGGAAAGTCCGAATAGCTATCCGCGCTTGGCAATTCGAGAGGGAGAACATGTCTTCGTCTGGCTGGCAGGCTTCCCTGAGTCTGAGGCGCATGAGGGGTGGATGCGGCAACTGAAAGAGTCGAATGCCTGGGGTGAGGTTCAATCATCCATAAAAAAAATTATCAAAGGCGAGCCTGAAAGTATGCGGCTCACGCCCACACCGCGCTCGCGATTGACAGGCGTATAGACGTGTCACTCTGAGGGAGCGTTCGTTGCGACCGAAGAGTCTCTTACTCTGAGCGTAGAGATCCTTCGCTATCGCTCAGGATGACATAAGGAAAAATTTATGCAACAAAACGATGGACGTAACGATTTTGATTTTCTGATCGGCAAGTGGAAGGTGCATCACTTTCGTTTGAAAGAACGACTCAAGGGTTGCACCGAATGGGAAGAATTCGAAGGCGAGGGCATTGCCCGAAAAATTTTGAACGGCTTGGGCAATATGGACGAGAACATTTTGCATCGTGCCAGTGGTGACATCCATGCTATTACCGTTCGCTTGTTCGACCCGCGCTCGAAAGAATGGAGTCTGTGTTGGTCAGCAGAAGGCGCAGGGACGTTTGACGTGCCGATGATCGGCGGCTTCAAAAATGGGCGTGGAGAATTTTATGCGCAAGAGGTTGTTGAAGGCAGGCATATCTTCAGCCGTTTTATCTGGTCTGAGATCGAAGCGAACGCTTGCAAATGGGAACAGGCATTTTCCATCGACGGCGGCAAGACCTGGGAGACCAATTGGGTGATGACCTTCGAACGCGTATAGCATTTGAATTTCGCTGCGCTGGTATACTGCCCGCATGTATCATCCCACCACCCGCGTATTGACCGTGCTGGCATTGCTCCAAACCCATGGGCGCATGACCGGCGCCGAATTGGCACGTCGGCTCGAAGTGACCGACCGCACCCTGCGCCGCTACATCATCATGCTGCAAGACCTGGGCATCCCCATCGAAACCGAACGCGGACGTTACGGCGCTTATATTTTATCGGCGGGATTTAAACTCCCGCCGATGATGTTTACCAACGAGGAAGCGCTTGCCCTCACGGTGGGACTGATCTCCGCCCGCCGCCTCAATCTCACCCATACCGGGCACGCCATCGAGAGTGCTTTTGCCAAGCTGGAGCGGGTTCTGCCTCTCGAACTCAAGAGCCGTGTGCGTGCGTTGACCGAGACTCTCACCTTCGGCATGGATAAACCATCGTCTGCGCCGCCGCATGAGACCATCCTCAGCACCCTCACCGAAGCGGCTCAATTTCAGAAACGCGTGCATCTGCAATACCAATCACGGCAGGACGAAACCAGCGAACGCGATGTGGACCCGTATGGTCTGACCTACTTCCAAAGCAAATGGTATGTGATCGGGTTCTGTCATCTGCGGCAGGGACTGCGCTCCTTCCGGCTCGACCGCATCACTGCCATTGAACCCCTGCAAGAAAAGTTTGAACGCCCGGCAGGCTTCGACCCGCTGACTTACATTACCCAAGCCATCGCCACCCTGCCGCGCACCTATCCCTTCGAGTTGACCTTGAAAACCGACCTCGAAACCGCTCAAAAAGAGGTCTTCGACGTGCTCGGCATTCTCGAAGCCAAAAGCGGACACGTCACCTTGTGCGGCAGTGTGGATGACCTCGCCTGGCTGGCAAGGCAGATCGCCCTGTTCTCCTTCGAGTTTGTGATTCAAAGCCCGAAAGAGTTGAAGAAGGAAGTAAAGAAGATTTCAGAGAAGTTGAGGGTTGCAGCGGGGTGAAAAAGCATGTCAGACTTTGGGATTGGGCAAAGAGCATAAAGTAACGTGCTAAAATCAGTCAGTTGCCTTTTCGTAAAGGAGTAAAAATGGACTGGAAAGAACGCATCATTGTTGACCCTAAAATCCTCGTCGGCAAACCTGTTATCAAAGGGACAAGGCTGGCAGTTGAATTTATTGTGGAACTGTTGGCACAAGGCTGGGCTGAAAGCGAAATTCTGCGGAATTACCCAGGCATCACCCGCGAGGACATTTCTGCCTGCCTGATGTATGCCTCCAATATTCTCAAAGCTGAAAAAATCTATCCTTTTGAACTGTCCAAGGCGTAGTTATGCGACTCCTTGCCAATGAAAATTTTCCTTTGGACGCTGTCATCGCCCTGCGCGAAGCAGGTCATGACGTGGCGTGGATTCGTGAAGATGCACGCGGAATTACAGACGATGTTGTACTCCGCAGAGCGCAAGAAGAAAACCGTATTGCGATCACATTCGATAAAGATTTTGGAGAACTCGCATTTCGCTCAAAACTCCCTGCTCAAAGTGGGGTGATTTTATTCCGTATCAGTCCAAAATCACCACAGTATATTGCAGAGGTCGCCGTGCAAGCGCTTGCCAGTCGTGATAACTGGATCGGTCATTTCTCAGTGGTGGAAGATCATCGTATACGCATGACGCCATTGACGCAAGAATAGTTTTCATGGGTTTGCGCAACTTGGCTGCACAGATCGGCGCGCCGCGCGGGTGAATCGTATTTTGCGGTAGATGGATAAGTATTTGAAGTAGGAAAAGTTCAGGTGACGGTCATCTTGAAGGTGACTACCACCTGATAAAGCGGGTTCAAATGCCGCAAAAGAATTGACGATTAAGGGTTTAGAGAAGTGGAAAAGTAATCCGCTTCTGAAGTAAAATCAAGGGCAGAGGTGAACCTATATCATGGATGATCTATTGAGAGACTCAATTTGGCAATTTATAGGTTCAATTCTTGGGTTAATTGCGGTAATTGTAACGATCGTTATTTTTCTGCTTCAACGTACAAAAAAATCTCTTGCCTACGAAATCGTTGCTAGTACACCACTCTTAGCTGTAAGCAATGAGGTTAAAGGTAAAGTTCAAATACTATTCGAGGGTATACCGGTACAAAATGTTCACCTTTTAATTATTAATATTGTCAACGACGGAAATACTGGCATCACATCTTCAGATTTTGAAAAACCCATTACGATTAACTTAGATGAAAATGCCAAAATTCTGAGTGCAGAAATTATCAAAACAAGCCCAGAAAACCTCAAACCAAATATAATTGTGTCTGAAACATCTATTACAATTAATCCATTACTCTTAAATGCTGGAGATGTAATATCTTTAAGATTTCTGATTGCTCAATATAATAATGTACTTAATTTAGAAGCACGAATACTAGGGGTAGCGAAAATCAAGATGCTCTCCGATAGACTTGATAAGTTAATCCTTTATTCTGGCATAACAAGTTTAATTCTTTTATTTGCTGGATTTTTCACAGCTGGGGCTACTCTTTTACCTGGAGTAATATTATTAATATTAACTAACATATTTATTAAGTATAGAGACAATCAAAAAGAGAAAAGACAAGTCTTTTCTCCTATTATAGAATCAAATCAATAAATAAAAGGAATTTCTTTCATGACCGAACACGTCAGCGTTTCAAAAATTTCAAACCACGTCGGGCAGGACGTCGTCCTCAAGGGCTGGGTCTATAACCGCACGGATAAGGGCAAGCTAGTCTTTTTGCTCGTGCGAGATGGCTCGGGCTTCATCCAATGCGTCGCCTTCAAAGGCGACATGACGCCCGAACTCTTCGAGACCATCTCCAAACTGCCGCAGGAATCGTCGGTGATCATCACCGGCTCCGTCCGCGAAGATAAGCGCGCGCCCGGCATCCCCGGCGGGTTCGAAGTCGGCATCAAGGATTTGCAGGTCGTCCAAGCCGCAGAAGTGGATTACCCGATGGCGCTCAAAGACCACGGCGTGGATTTCGCGCTCGACAACCGTCACCTGTGGATCCGTATGCAAAGCCAGTGGGCGATTTTGCGCGTGCGCGTGCGGGTCATGTCCGCTGTCCGCGAGTATTTGGATGGTCAGGGCTTCTTCAACCTCGATACGCCCATCCTCACCCCCGCCGCCGCCGAAGGGACAACGACTCTCTTCGAGACCGAATACTTCGACGAAGGCTCCGCTTTCCTGGCGCAAACAGGTCAACTCTACAATGAGGCGAATATTTTCGCCTTCGGGAAAGTCTACTGCTACGGTCCCACCTTCCGCGCGGAGAAATCAAAAACGCGTCGCCACTTAACCGAGTTCTGGATGCTCGAACCCGAAATCGCTTTTTGCGACCTAGACCAACTCATGGACATCGAAGAAGGTCTCATCACCCACATCGCCAAGTCTGTGTTGAAGGATTGCTCTGCTGAGTTGAAATTCCTCGGGCGCGATTTGAGCAAATTGGAAAGTATCACCGGTCACTTCCCGCGCATGTCCTATGACGATGCAGCGAAGTACCTGATCGACCTCTACGAAAAAGAGACCGACCCCGAACGCAAAGAACTGCTCAAGTTCGAATGGGGCATGGACTTCGGCGCTCCGCACGAGACTGAGATCACCAAACTGTACGACAAGCCAGTCTTTGTGTATGGCTATCCAAGCGCGGTCAAAGCCTTTTACATGGAACCGTGGGAGAACCGTCCTGAAGTCTGCAAGCCTGTGGATTTGCTCGCCCCCGAAGGCTACGGCGAAATCTGCGGCGGCT
>JAFLCF010000134.1 GCA_017303735.1 Anaerolineae bacterium | reverse complement strand
ATGATTGTTTTTTTTCACTCATACAGATTCCTCCATACCTTGAATCGATAGCCATTCATGGAAGAAGGAACAATCGCGACAGGCATCGATCTCTTCAAAGCGTCCTTGTTCCATCAACTCACGAATGTCCTTTATACCTTTGGAATTGTATATTTCACGAATGCTTTGCGTACGCACATTCCCAAGAAGATGACGGTGATGCCAATCATTCGCGCAAAGCGGGACATCTCCGTTTGACAAAACATGCATAATGCCAAAGGCATGTGGACAGGTGTTTTTGAACAAAACCCGCCCCATACTTTTGCGTATTTTTTTAAATAGGAAACTCTTGAAAGGCTTGAGCCGGTCATAATTTTCAAGCGCACCGGATCGATTGTTGACTTCGTAGGCGACGACATTCAAGCCTTTGCCTCTCCAATATTTATTGAATGCCGGAAATTCACTTTCATTGCCTGTTTGGCGCACATATCGTAAAAAGATGTTGACCTTTGACCTCAACGGAGATATGGAAATCGCTTCCAAATTTCTGATGATCTGTTTCCAAGACAAGCCTTCTATGATCGTGTTATAGGTTGCTTCAGTAAATGCACTGAGACTAAAGGTGATCTTATCCACACCACTTTCAACAAGTCTTTGAAAACGAACCGGAGTGAGTGCACTACCATTGGTAACAATCTCGACCATCTGATGAGGTTTTGCAATGCGCTTAAACTCGGCAATGCGGCTCTCCATTTTGACATCGAGCAGGGGTTCACTCTGTGCCATGGGGACAAGCTCAACAAATCCATCCTCACTTGCACATTCGGTGACGATCTTGCTATATAGAGCATCATCCATGACAGCGCGCGGCTCTAAATGAACCGTATATGGGTATGGGCACATCTGGCAGGAAGCGTTACAGCGGTTGATAGTTTGTACTTGTAAGACAGCCGGAAAGAGCTCGGCGTTGCGGTTTGCGCGCCATGCTTCAAGATTGGGGCTGGTAACCCAGGTCCCACTTAGTAGGTAGGTAAGGCTTGTAACGTTACGAACGTTTGGATTATCCCAGCCGGTTTTAGAACGAAAGAAAGGAAAGAGATGAATGAGGGTCCAATTCGTAACGATTAGAACCAAGTCTAAAATCAGGTCGAAAATTTTATTCATAAGATTGCGATCTCAGGCGCGGAGGGGCGGTCATCCACGCGGGCGATTTCGTCGAAGCCATCTTCCCAGGCGGCGAGGTAAATGTCGCTTTCGTATGTGAGGGGTCGGTAGGTTTTGACGATGGAATGAAAGGGGCTGTCTTTGGTTAAGCCGAGTAAAAAGTAATCATATTTCATGCGAGCGGATTCGTTGTATACGGCACGCAACAAGGCGGAGAATATTTCGGGGTCATCATCGTCTACGGCGAGGAAGCAGGCGAAGCATTGGTTGAGGCGCGTGCCAGGCTCGGGTAGCGGAGTGAACAGATTAATGATCTTTCGAAAACGCGCCATGTTGCCGCTGTATCCGCGCACGACGGTTTGCTTACAGGTTTGTTGATCCCACAATGCCAAACAGCCGCGGATGCGGGATCCGCTTTGGACGAGGAAAAAGTTTGAGATGGAAAGACCAGGCGTGAGCGGGGAAAGAAGCGTTTGCTCATTCCAGTGTGGGGCGAATTGGTGTCGCATCCCGCTGCGGGTGAGACAATCCACAATGGCGGGAATTGAATCCACATTGCCACGCTTGATCTTTATCTTTGATTCTTTTTTGGGGCGGGCGGGATGGATGGCATAGGTGAACATGTGCGTGTGCAGATGCAGGCGTGGATAATACGGCAATTTCGAATCGAGCAAGCGCTTTGCAGGGTTGTTATCGGAGACAATGCTCATCAAATAAAATTTTGTCCTGCCATCTTTGTGCTGTTCGCGCTGACCTTCCCAACCCTTGCCGAGAAAACGCGCAAGCGCCAACCCATGTTGATACTTCGCGTCCACGCGCAAGCCACTGAAGTAGCCGACATCTTTGATCTCGCCGTTGACATACAGCGGGCGCACCGAACGATCACCGATGCCAACGAGTTGATTCGTTTTCGTGTCGCGCACGACCAGGGTTTCATGAAATGCGCCTTCGATGTTGGATGCAAGAAAGTAATTTGGTTCACGTTCCAACGATAATGAGATCGAACCCGCAAATGGATTCTCACGCAGCAGGCGGCGTAGCTCGGGGTCGTCATGTTGCGTGGCGAGTTCGAAGTGATGGGAGGGCATATCACCAACCGATGATCTCGGTATAACCGATGGGTTTGTCTTCGAGTTTGACGCTCAGGCGGATAAAGTCTCGCATGAAGCCGATATAGGAATCGGAGGAAAGGGCGTAGGGCAATTGCTGCCAGATCACTTCGTATACTTTTTTGAGGTGATAGCTGGGGACTTCGGGGAAGAGGTGATGTTCGAGATGATAGTTTTGGTTGATGAAGCAAAACGAAACCAGCGAATTGGCATGGACAGAACGGCTGGCAAGCAAGGGATCACTGGCATTGGTGAGCGCGTGTTGAGCAAGCCCCCACAAGCCGATCAGAAAACCCGTGACGGATGTGGGGATCAACCAGACGAACAAAAGATTGATGAATGGCACTTGAGAAAATATGAAGACGTAGAAAACCAGCATCACCGCAAACTCCAGCAGGATGCGCACCCGCTGGCGGGATGTGGCGTGACGGTATCCCAGAATGGGAATTAAGAAAATGTAGATCGTGGGTGCTATGAACAGTCGCCCATAATAGAGAAGCATCAAGCCCAATTTTGTTTTGGCATAAAAACGGTATTCATCTGGGTCGCCTTTTTCGCCGAGATAACGATGATGCCGCAGGTGCAAAATAACGGCGCTGGTCAACGACATGAAGAGCGGCAGGCAAAACAAAAACGAGACAAGGTCATTCAGGATTTTATTTTTGAACAAGACGCTGTGCATGCCTTCGTGGACTTCAAGAAAGAAGACGAAGAATGCCAGTCCGCATAGGAAGATACCGATTGCGATCAATGGAATTTTCAGCCAGAGAGGCTCAAGTGAAACGGCAAACAAGGTCAATGCCGCGCCGCTCAACCAAACGAAGAAGAAAGTGACGATCTCAACCAGGCGCAGGCGCACATCCTCTTTGCGGAAGGAGGCGAATTCGTCCTTATGTTCGCTCATCAACTTTCGTTTGAGGGGCAGGTATTCAGGAGGGAGAGTGGCGGGAGGAAGGGGCATGAGTAATTGATTTTTTTCTACCACGAAGGGTCACTAAGGTACACGAAGGAAAACCTTTGTGGTTAAGATCGTTACCAGTGAATCGGCTCGCCTCTTTCGCGGACTTTGAGCAGGGTGCCGCTAAAAGACTCATCCCCCAGCGGATAGTAATCTCGCTGGCGCACTTCGCGGCGGAACATGGAATTAATGCCGTAGAACTGCCACCACATCAACATGCTGGAGCGGTTGACCGAATCCATGCTGCGGTTCCAGATGTTGCTCCAGTTGTAGAACTCGGCGCGGGCATCCACACATCCGCGTTGCAGGCGTTCGGGAGTCATGTGCGCGGGTTGAAAGGGGATCATGTTATACGAGTAGCGGTCATCCAGCCACCATTTGTCAAAGAGCAGGCGACCGTCCTGTTCGAGGCGTTTGTAGAGTGGCGTGCCAGGGAAAGGCGTGAGGTGATTGAAGGCGGCGATGTAGAACTTGTGATGCAGGGCAAAATCCACGGTTTGTTTGAAGCTGGCTTCGGTATCTTCGTCGTAGCCAAAGACGAAGGTGATGTAGAGGCGGATGTTGTGTTTGCGCAAATTTGCCAGCGCTTTTTCATATCCGCCCTGCATGGTGTTGAAGCCTTTATTCATCTTCTTGAGATTGTCTGGGTTTAGCGACTCGAATCCGATCAAGACTCCCTGACATCCGCTTTCTTTGATGAGATGCAAAAATTCTTCGTCATGCGCGGCGTTGATGCTCGCCTGACTGACCCAGCGAATCTTCAACTTCTTCAATTCCTTGAAGAACTCTTTTGCCTGCGCTATGTTGGAGGTGATGTTATCGTCCACAAAGAAGATGAGGGGTTTCTCGCGAAGTTGCTCAAGTTCGGTGAAAATATCGTCGGCGGGGCGGCGGGTTTGTGTGTGACCGAAAACCGTTTGCACGGCACAGAAGTCACAGACGAAGTGGCAACCTCTTCCAGCTTCGACCAAGCCAATGGGCAGATAATTCTTCCCCTTATAAATTAGGCGCTGGGGTTTCATCCGCGCAAGAGAGGGACGGGAATCAGCGCGATAATAGGGTTTGAGAGTCTTGCGTTCCGCATCCTTGAGCACGGTTTCCCAAAGCGTCTCGGCTTCACCGACGACAACTGAATCAGCGTATTGTGAAACTTCTTCGGGGCAAAGTGTGGCGTGGAATCCGCCCATCACTACAGGCACGCCGCGCTTGCGGTATTCGCTGGCAATTTGATAGGCACGCTTGGCAGTGTACGTTTCCACACTGATGCCGACCAAATCTGTTGGCTCGTCATATGGGATACGTTCCATGCGGTCATCGTAAAATTTGATCTCCACACCTTCGGGTGTAAGCCCAGCAATGGCGGCAGGCGGAAGCGGCTCCATTTGCCAGAGACGAATGTAAGGTTGATCTTTGCGACGACCAATACAGGGATGAATAAGGGTTAACCGCATGGGGCATTGTCCTCTTTGTCCACCATTGGCAATGCCATTTCAAGCGCAGCTTCTGGCATGAATACAGGGCTGACGGGTCTTTCGTCGAGTTGACCGATGATCCAATCGCAGTTGTAAAAATCCTGGAGGTGATGGGCGTAAAAACGATAGCCCATGTTGGCAATCCACCAGACTGGGGTTTGGATGCGTGATTTGAGATAACGCGTCGCCATTGCTGATGCAGAATAGGTGTACTTCCAGGCTTTTTCGTGCCCTTCATACAACTCGGAGGGCGTCATCAACTTGGGTTGAAAGACAACATGTTGGGCATCGTACAACTCCCAATTTTTGGTGAGGATGCGTCCTTCAGATTCGAGGCGTTTATATAAACCTGTGTTCGGGAAAGGCGTGACAATGGCAAAACGCGGCAGGTCAATGCCTGCATCAATGGCGAATTTTGCGGTCTGCATGAAAACGTCGGTGGTATCGTGGTCGAGACCAAAAGTGAAACATGCCATGAGCGTGATGCCATGTCTGTGAAGCTTCTGCGTCAATTCCTTGTATTGGTCAGGAGAGTTGAATCCCTTTTTGGTCTGGCGCAGGTTGGCAGTTGAAATGGATTCGAATCCCATCAACAGACCTGTGCATCCGCTGCGGGCGGCGAGGGAAAGAAGCGCCTCATCCTTACCGAGGAGTGTGGTAGACAGCCCGAACCAATTCACCTTGAGAGGAATCATCGCCTCGAACAAACGGGCGGCATATTCTTTATCTGAAATGAGGTTCAGGTCAATGAAGATGATCTTTCGCCCCCAGTGCTGTTTGATATCGGCGATCACATCCTCAACTGGTTTGAAGTATGGATGAATGCCCCAGGCGGCGGGCGCAACGCAGAACTCGCAACTATGAACGCAGGAGCGTGTGGCTTCAAAAACATGCGTGGTGAGGTAATGCTGTTTCTTCATCAACTCACGCTTCGGGAAAGGACGGTTCGCCAGGCTGAGATCGGGAGCCATATCATAGCGCCGTTTCATTTGTCCCGCCGCAAAATCGCGCAAGAGTTGGGGCCAGGTATCTTCGGCATAACCCACAACAATCGAGTCAGCGTGAGGTTGGGCATCCTCAGGCATCAGCGTGATATGAGGTCCGCCGAGCACGACGGGAATCCCCCGTCCGCGAAAATGAGCCGCGAGTTCGTATGCCCGCATCGAAGAGCCAGTGATGACGGTCATCCCGATCAAATCGGTTTGCAGGTTCAAATCCACATCCTCGATGCCTTCATCAAGAATCTCAACCGTCGCGTTGAGTTCAGGCGGAATGTACGCGGCAAGCGTGGATAATGTTAATGGGGCGTAGCGAAGGTTCTTTTTGAAAATCCCCCCACGATGGCGATACAACGGTCCTTTAGGTGAAATAAGTGTGATCTTCATATGAAGCAGTCTCCTGATTCGATATCACTGCAAATCCCCGCTACGGCCAGCGAGGCTTGGATTTTCACAATATTATGACATAACTTGGAAAAAAACTACCAAAAACTGTCATTTTTGGCTTTGTCGAAAAAATAACTCAGTTTCGATATGAGTTTAGGAAATAAGGAGCTGTAGAAAGGTTTGATGAAGTGGTACGGCAATTTTGCAGCCTCCAGCCCGAAGGCGATGCAATGAGCTTGTCGAAGTGACAGAGCCTGATGCTTGCAGCGAAGATATCCTATCCACGCATCTGGCGGAGGCGCTGCAATATCGTCCGAAATTGATACTTTAGTTTTGGATGATGCCAATCAAGGGGTGAAGGCACAAAACATCAGTTCATTAAGAATTCGTTCGTATTATTTCCCATCCAATGGGGCAAATCCCCCGCCTAAAATTTCCTGAGCAGGTGAAACGATCACAACCGCTTTGGGGTCTTCCTTTGCAACAGCAGATTTGAGCGCATGTACTTCTGTGATCGTTAACGCGCACATCAAAATGGAACGGTCTTTGCCGGTGTACATGCCTTTTCCTTGCATGGATGTGATACCGCGTTTTAAGTCGGTCATGATCCGGTCTGAAACAGTTTGAGCTTTATCCGTAATAATGAGCGCCATTAATTGTCTACGCCTTCTGCGCGGCACAAGTAAAGCTCGCAGCCCGGTGTGTTTACCTTCCATGGATTGGGCAGCCGGTGCAGTTTCTTCGCCGAAGCGAGGCAGGATCTCGCCAGTAGCCTTGGTCATATTGATGGTTGCAACCGCAAACACCGCCAGGAAAAGATAAAAAGAAATTCCCAAACCGATCATGATCTCACCCGGCACCGGACCTACAGATGAACGCACCATGAATTCAGCCAGGTCTTTTGGTGCTTCGGGGAACAGATAGATCTTCGCCACCCACGAAGCAAGTAATATCAAAAATATCCAGTAATAATTTCGGCGCAATCGTCTGCCAAACGCTTCCCACATGGAAATGGGAAAACTAGGCGTGAGCAAATTCTCAGCCAAATTCTCCGCCCATTCTGGCGAAGGATGAAACGGCGGCACGAGCATGGCAGCATAAAAATCCGTTTCCATCAACCGCACGCGGTAACTCCACAGTTCATAATAGCGATAACGCCGCGCTTCGATAAACAAAAACCACAACACCAGCAATGTATTCAACAGCACAACCGAGTGATGCACATTCGACTGGCTGAACGCAATCGAAAGCGTTGCGCCTGTCACCACAACAGCCCAATTTGTCGTTGTGTCCAACCGTGTGCGCCAGACGTTGGCACGTTGAATCTCGGCGCGGAAGAAATGCACCATCGCGGTCACAAACTCGCTGGATTTGAGCTGATACCCGCGGTACGTCCATACCGGCTCTTCGACAGGTTTTTCCTGTTTGGGTTTTGACTTTGCTTTTGTAGATTTCTTAACAGCCATTGGATATTTCTTTCTGGATAAAGAACCCGCTTCCTTCTTAACCGAAAGCTGATTCTGTTTCTTAAAATTTTTCTTACGTTGCAAGCGAGTCTACACCCGCAGCGGATTCTATTTCGTTAATATTTCATTGTGTTTAGACCTGACAGGTTTTGGAAACCTGTCAGGTCTTTTTTATTTACTACGGCAACTTATACGCTTCCTTCGTCGGCTTGAGCGGACGTGCCAACCACATCGGACAGCGATTGCCATCGGGGCTGACTTTATCTGCAGGGCGAGTCATCTTCAGCCACTTACGATACACCTGCATGGACTTGTTCGTATCCACGAACAGGTCGCCTGCTTTTTCACCTGCTTCGGCTTTGCTGACCTTGTACACTTTTTGCAGCCAGCAGTGGACTCCGCTAATGGGGTCGGGGTGGACGGCATGAGCGAGATTCTGATTCACGCCAACGTTGCTCCACCAGATACGGCTGGTATCGGGGTCGGAGGATTCCCAGGCTTTGCCGCCATGAACCACGCGCATGAGGAAACCGCCTTTGCCATCATCGTGCAATTCTACAAGGTTGGAAGAACCTTTGCTCACGCCTTTATCTTCGTTCAAGCGCCAACGCCCAAGGTGGTGGCTGATGGCGATAATGCCAGGCTTGATTCCTTCGGTGACCCAAACCGTATCCACGAAGTGACCGATCTCGGTCTCCACTTTGGCGAGATCGCCTGTGTCGAGCCCGAGGCGTTGCGCGTCTTCGGGATTCATCCAAATGGGATTCTTGTGCGAGATCTCGTACAGCCATTTCGCATTTGCGCTGCGTGTGTGAATCAGAGTCGGCAGGCGGAAGTTGGGCAGGAGAATCATCTCGCCTTTTTCGCGGCTGATGTTTTCTTGATGGACATGGCTCTTCACCGTCCATGGGCGGAGTCAATCCTTATTCAACCAAGATATAAAATGAATGGACCTCGCCACAAGCGAACGGGGTATCATCCACTACAGCATAGAATGCTTACAAAGTCACTTACGCCGCAGAGCGGCGGGGTATTGAACCCTTGATAGGACAAATAAAACGTCCATAGATCATCTCTATGGACGGCAGAAAATATTTTTATAAACCAAACAAACTACAAACGCTTAACAAAGATCACCAGGTCATCGCCTTGGCTGTAAAAATCCTTGATGCTGGCTTCAGCTTGATAGCCCATGCCGATATAAAACCTACGGGTTGATTCATAGTGCGGCGTACCCGATGTTTCCGCGATCAACATGCGCCCACCGCTTTGACGAACAGCTTCTTCACAGGCGGTCAGCAGCCTGCGCCCCACCCCGCCACGACGTGTATCCGGATCCACAGCGATCCAGTACAAGTCATGCACGCCCTGCGTCAGGTCGCGCGGACCGTGACAGGCAAACCCCAAAACCTTGTCACCTTCTCGCTCTACAATAAAGTTATATCCACAATCAGGGACTCCATACGTCAGATAATCTTGCCAAAGCTCGGCTACACAATCAACCTCTTCCTGATTGAACACCCCTGCCCGGGCGGTTATGTCATTTATCTGAACACCATCTGATTTTTCTGCTATGAAGATCATAATTCCATGCCTATGATTCCCGGTCTGGGCCGTAGAACACTTTCTGAAAATTTGCCTATGCAAGGCAGGCTGATTTTCACTGCTTTTGCAATTTTCGTCAACGATAGGACAATTGTCCTACCATGAATGATGTAATGAAGTCCATGCACACCGCCTCATAATCACATACCAATTTCCGGAGGAAGAAATGACCGAACCCAAGATCACACTCTACGGCGCGTACTGGTGCCCAGATTGCCGCCGCTCGAAAAAATTCTTAAGTGAACAATTCGTGCCTTTTAAATGGGTGGATATTGAGCAAGATAAAGAGGCAGAAGCCTTTGTCTTGCAAAAGAATAATGGTAAACGCATCATCCCCACCATTGTGTTTGAAGACGGCTCATTTCTTGTCGAGCCGTCGAATGCAGAATTGGCAAAAAAGCTTGGGCTAAAGACCGAGGCAAAGAAAACCTATTACGACCTCATCATCATCGGCGGCGGACCGGCTGGCTTGACGGCTGCCATCTACGCTTCACGCGAAGGCGCAGATGTGCTGCTGATCGAACGTTCCGGGTTGGGCGGGCAAGCAGGCATCACCGTCGGGTTAGATAACTTCCCCGGCTTCCCCGAAGGCATCAGCGGACAGGAATTCTCAGAACGAGTCACACAGCAAGCTAGGCGCTTCGGTGTGGAGATCTTACAAGCTGTGGATGTGGAACGCCTCGAAAACGAATCGGGCTATCACGAAGTATATACATCCGACGGCAAACATTATCACTCGCGTGTCGTGCTCATCACCACAGGCGCATCCTATCGCCGATTGGAAGTACCTGGTGAAGACGACTACATCGGCGCTGGCATTCATTTCTGCGCCACTTGTGACGGTCCATTCTACAAAGGTGCCAAAGAGATTGTCGTGGTTGGCGGCGGAAACTCTGCCGTGGAAGAAGGCTTGCACCTGACTCACTTCGCCGACCAAGTCACCTTGCTCGTGCGTGGCGACAGACTCACGGCAAGTCAGATCGCAATTGAAAAGGTCAATGAACCCGGCTCGAAGGTGAAGGTGCAATACAACACCAGCGTGGATTCATTCGATGGTCAGGATTCAAAACTAAAGTCGATCAAGACCCGGAACTTAGTCACCGGCGAAAGCGGAGAAGTGCATCCCGCCGCAGCTTTCATCTTCATTGGTCAACAGCCAAATAGTGAGTTCATCAAAAGCTATGTAAAAACTGACTCATATGGCTTCATCCTCACCGGGCACGACGTGAGCCACGAAAAAACGGATTCACAGAATCAACCGCTTGCCTTTGAAACCAGTGCCCCGGGCATCTTCGCCGCTGGCGATGTCCGTCATGGTAGCGTCAAACAAGTGGCATCTGCTGTCGGCGAAGGCGCTGCCGCGTCGATCTCGATCCGCGAATATTTGCGAACATTGTAAAGCGGAGTCAATCCTCCTTTGGAAAAGGTAATTAATGGCACTAACGTCACGACCATAGACGAAGTACATTAAACCCAACATCACTCTGGAGGAACCATGACCACCCCTAATATCACCGTCTACGGTGCCGATTGGTGCGGAGATTGCCGCCGCGCAAAACAATTTTTAGATCAACAACACATTGCCTATCATTGGGTCAATACTGATGAGAACAATGAAGCCGAAGAATTTGTGAAAGCAAAAAACAACGGCAAGCGCATTATTCCCACCATCATCTTTGAAGATGGGTCGCATTTGGCAGAACCTTCGAATGCTCAACTCGCAGAAAAATTAAATATCTCACTCCAATCTGCCTGAAGTAGCCTTAAAAAACAAAACGCATACATGGGTATAATTCCATGTATGCGTTTTAATTTATTTAAACAATCCGATATCCCCGAACAATACCGTTCCAACTTCATTAACCTCTATCTCGATATTGCCTGGTTCGGCGTGTTGAGCGGCACCGCCGTCAACTTTCTAAACGTCTACGCCACACGCCTTGGCGCAAGCGGATTTCAGATCGGCATGCTCAACGCCGTCGGCGCGGTAGTCAACCTCATGCTTGCCATCCCCGCCGGAAATTGGATCAGCAAACGTCATACAGGCAAAGCTGTCTTTTGGTCATCCGTCCTTTTCCGCCTCGGCTACTTTTTATGGATTCCCTTGCCCTGGCTCTTCAACGAAGCTGGTCAGGTTTGGGCGCTCATCGTCATCACATTGTTGATGGCAATTCCGCTCACACCATTGGGTGTCGGTTTCAACGCACTCTTCGCCGAAGCCGTGCCAGAACAATATCGCGCTCGCGTGGCAGGTACACGCAATATCACCTTCGCCATCGCGTACGTTTTTTCTTCACTGCTGGCAGGCTATCTATTAAAGAACATCTCTTTCCCCGAAGGCTATCAAATCATCTTTTTGATCGGAGCCATCGGAGCCGCCGTTAGTAGTTATCACCTCTGGCATATCAAACCACTACAGGATGAAGTTCCCGCGCCTCTTTCTCCGCCGAAACCTGCTGCAACACTTCAAAGCGAGTCAACGCCCAAGCCTTCCACCTCTGCTCTGCGTCTCGATATTTGGAAGACTCCCTTCCGCGCCATTTTATTGGGCTTGTTCTTCTTCCACTTTGCTCAATACATCGTCACACCGTTGTATCCACTTGCTTTTGTACGCCAGCTCCATTTAAATGACGCACAGATCGGCAACGGCACTGCTCTTTATTATTTGAGTGCCATGTTAGTTTCCACACAACTCAGCAGAATTGTCCAGCGCATGGGCAATAAACGTCTCACCGCTTTTGGAGCGATCGGCATGGGGTCCTATCCCATCATGCTGGCATTTGCCCAAAACACCTTTCATTTTTATGCCTTATCTTTTTTGAATGGCTCCATCTTTGCCATCGTCAACGGCGCGTACGCCAATTACATGCTTGAGAATATCCCACCCAATGACCGTCCGCCTTATTTGGCGTGGTATACCATCATGCTCAACTTCGCCATCCTCACCAGTTCTCTGCTTGGTCCACTCACCGCAGATTGGATCGGTCTCACCGTCACATTGGTGATTTTCGGCGTCTTACGCGCCATTGCTGGGCTCACCATATTGAAATGGGGATGAGTGCCGCCATGGATCATATCCTTTCTCAATTGATCACCCTTCAACAAAGACCTGCTCCCTTCGAATCTGGCGAGCCCTTGTTCTGGAATGACCCACACATATCAACCCAAATGCTGCTGGCACATCTCGACCCAACTATCGACGCAGCCAGCCGTAATCCTGAAACCATAGACCGTTCCGTTCGTTGGATCATGGATGCGCTTGCATTGAAAACAGGCGACG
>JAFLCF010000133.1 GCA_017303735.1 Anaerolineae bacterium | reverse complement strand
TTCTGCACGCCTTTAAGTATGAGCCGATCGCTGCCATGCCATTTACGCTTGCCATCGACTTTGAAGGCGATCAATGGACATTCTTCAAAATTCCATTTGCCGATATCTATGAACTCTATGGGTTGGATGTGCAGGAACTTTCCATTTGGAAACCGCTGATTCAACACACCGAAGAACAGATCAGCCTGGGTCGCCCAGTGTTGGTGGAAGTCGATTCGTTTTACCTGCCCGATACACACGGCACCGCATACAAGACCACGCACACCAAAACCACCATCGGCGCAGTTGAGATCGATGTACAAGCCAAACATCTCGGCTATTTTCACAATCAAGGCTACTATCATCTCTCTGGCGACGATTTCACGAATCTCTTCCGTCTCGAACAGAAAGATCCCATCTACCTGCCGCCGTATGTCGAGTTCGTCAAAAAGTGGGATCATGCCAAATCAAAAGAACAAACCCTGCGATCCTCCATTCAGCTATTACGCAAACAACTTACCCTTCTGCCAGTAACCAATCCATTCAACGCATTTGCAACGCGTCTTTCCAGCGATGTTGAATGGCTCATTGGCGAACCGATGGAAACCTTCCATCAATATTCCTTCGTCACCCTGCGTCAACTCGGTGCATGCTATGAACTTTCCAAAACTTATTTGCAATGGCTTGAGCAAAACGGCGAAGGTGGTTTGAGCGAAACCATTCAACTCTACGACGAGATCTCCACCAGCGCGAAGACCATCCAATTTCAGCTCGCGCGCTCCGTCAGCAAAAAGAAAGCGCTCGATCTGGCACCCATCGAAAAAATGGGCAACGCCTGGCAAACTGCTACAGAAAATCTCTTAAAACTATATTCTTGATTTTATGATGCAACTCAGCGAACACTGGCGCGTTTGGAAGACGTCCCCGAATCAGTACGACTCCCCTACATGGATTCAAAGCGCCTCCAACTCGCCGCTGCCTGCCACAGCTCCCAAAACGATTGCCTCGCTGTTAGTTGACTCTACTCCCCAGCCCATTGAAAATTTATCCGACCTCGAAGCATTCGACTGGTGGTACGCACTTGATTTTGAAAAACCAACTTCAGGCATCAAACACTACCTACACTTCGACGGTCTCGCCACCATTGCCGATGTTTGGCTCAACGGTGAATTGATCCTCCACACCGAGAACATGTTCCGTACCTATCGGGTGGATGTGACCCATTCCCTTCAACCCAAAAATGAATTGGTGATCTGCTTTCGTTCATTGAAAGAACATCTGGAGATCAACCGCAAACGCCCAAAGTGGAAGACCCGCCTCGTAGACCATCAAAATCTGTGCTGGGTTCGCACTACGTTGCTGGGCTCCATCCCCGGTTGGACTCCGCCCATAAAACCCATCGGCATATGGCGCGAAGCCTGGCTCGAATCTGTAAATGTAGCTTGCTTGAACGACTTCTCTTTGCAATCATCCCTTCAAAACGATATAGGCTTTTTGCATCTCAAAGCAGATATCAACAATATCAGCGAACAAACTTGTGAAATTCTCTTTGAAATTAACGGCGAAATGCACAGCCTGTTTAGCGGCTCTGCAGCCATTATTCAATTGGATAAAGAGCTGCTCGTACAAAACATCCACGCATGGATGCCGCACACACATGGGACGCCGCATCTGTATCAGACAAGACTCCTGTTCAAGTCTGACGACCAGCTTCACGTCTTGAAAGAGGCGCGGGTTGGGTTTCGTCATGTTCACCTACATCGTGAAGGCGGACTCTTCCAATTCCAGATCAATGGTCAATCCATTTTTGCGCGTGGCGCCGTGTGGACCGTGAACGATGTGATCTCATTGGGTGGAGATCCAAAAAACGCGTTACTGTTGGCACGAAATGCGGGCATGAACATGCTGCGTTTGGGCGGCACGATGATCTATGAGCAAGATGCCTTTTATGACCTGTGCGATGAACTGGGCATTATGCTCTGGCAGGATTTTATGTTCGCTAATATGGATTATCCCGTGAAAGACGAAGCCTTTCTCGAAAACATCCGTATCGAAGCTGTGCAACAACTTAAACGATTAAGCAAACATGCAAGTGTTGTGGCTTATTGCGGCAACAGCGAAGTGGAACAGCAAGCGGCAATGCTGGGCATCCCTGCCGAGATGTGGCGCAATGAATGGTTTGAAAATGAATTGCCCGCTTTGGTGAAAGAGCATCATATTGATTCTGCATATGTGCCTTCTTCGCCAAGCGAAGGACTGTTTCCGTTTTATAACAGCGAAGGTGCGACCCATTACTATGGTGTGGGTGCATATCGTCGCGATGTTTCAGATGTGCGCCTCTCCAATGTGAAATTCGCATCGGAATGTCTCGGAATTTCAAACGTACCCGAAGATCAAACGATCATCAAATTGATGGGCGAACTTACACTGGCAGATACGTCGCGCTGGAAAAGCCGAGTGCCGCGTGATAGCGGCTCAGAGTATGATTTTGAAGATGTGCGTGAGCATTACTTTGCTGAGCTATTCGACTTAAACCCAAATGAAGTGCGCGAAGAATCTCTGCAAAAATATTTTTCGTTATCGCGCATTGTGAGCGGTGAAATGATGAGCCGCGTCTTTTCTGAATGGCGCTCTGCATATAGCCAGTGTGGCGGGGGCTTGGTCTGGTTCTACAAAGACCTGTTGCCGGGCGCAGGCTGGGGCATACTTGATAGTGATAACAACCCCAAGGCAGCTTATTACTTTTTAAAACGTGTCTTTCAGCCCGTGCAGCTCCTCATCACCGATGAAGGCTTGCAAGGATTGCATCTACACATTGTGAACGAAACTTCGGAAACAGTGTCGGGCTCTTTGGAATTTTCCATGCTAAAAGATGGGCAGATCTATACCGCCAGAGCCAAGCGAAGCCGAAGAGATGTTGGGCGGGTTTTATGATACAGCCTATGCCTATCGTTTTGGCGAGCCAAAACATGATGTCTCATGTGCTACGTTAAGAGATAAAGAAGGAAACTTTATCAGTCAGCAGTTTCTTTTTCCACTTCAGGGACTCCGTTCTTTTGAAAGTGCCGATGTAGAACATACCCTGCAACCATCGGTAGATGGCTCATATCAACTCACACTTCATTCGAATATATTCCTATATGCTGTTCAGATCATCTGTGATGGTTTTTTGCCTGACGATAATTATTTCCATCTCGTGCCGAACGAAACCAGAGTCATTACGCTCTTCCCTCGTGAATCTATTAATGTCAATCCGTATATTCAAATAACCTCAGCCAACATACAGGATATTCAATTAAGATGACAGACATCCAGCGCATTCCTTTTTATATCGAAATGGGCAGAGATGTTCTTTTGGCATGGGCGCATCTCCCCGAGCACCCTGTGGACCATGCTGTGGTGATCTGCCCGCCTGTAGGGCACGAATTCATCAACTCCTATCGCGGCTTGCGTCACTTTGCCGATGGCTTTGCTCGCAAAGGCATCACTGCCTTCCGAATCGAATATCAAGGTGTAGGTGATTCATCGGGTTTGGATACTGACCCCAACCGCATTCAAAAATGGCTGGATAGTATTGAACATGCGGTTTCATTCATCAAAAAGAATTGCGGCATCAAACGCGTCAGCCTTTTTGGCTTGCGCATGGGCGGAACCCTTGCAACAATGGCATCGCAAAAACTTGACCTTGAGGTTCTTGCCTGCTGGGTTCCTGTTGTCGAAGGGCGGCGGTATCTGCGTGAAATTCTGGCATTACAAAAAACGGGAGAAAATGCCGATCAAGATGTAGACAGCACATCCTTGGAAGGCGGCGGGTTCCTCATCACCCGTGAAACGATGAATGACCTGATGGAGATTTCGCTACCCAAGGTAGATGTCCGCGCGAAACACATCCTGCTATTTTCGAGTAACGATCTTCCCACTCCCACCGGGTTGATCGAAGATTGGTCTGCACGCGGTTTTGATTTTCAACATGCTGAGCTAATCGGCTATGCCGATATGATGACCTTGCCGCATCATAGCAAAGTTCCGGCGCAAGCGATTACAGAGATTACAGATCAAATTTTAAGAACAAAGATTCCGGCTGAAAAAATTTCATTCCCTGATCTCACACCCTATCAACAAACCCGCTACGACTGCTACACCTACGGACTCAGCGCCAAAGAAAGCATGGATGCAGGCGGAGGATTTCCCGTCACCGAATGTTTATGCCGCATCCCAAACACGCCTCTTTTCGGGATCCTAAGCCTGCCACTGCTACGAGATGCCGAACACAAACCGACAGTGCTTTTACTCAACGCTGGCTCCGTTCATCGTATTGGACCAAATCGTAACTACATATACATTGCACGCCAATTATTATCCCTTGGCTTTAGTGTGATGCGCCTCGACTTCCTGGGGTTGGGAGACAGTTTGCATCCCAATCCCGAAAAAGAGCACAACCCCTATATGCCTGAAGCAGTAGAAAATGTTCAGCAGACGATCCATTTCTTGCGACAGGTTCATGGCATTAATAACGTGGTCTTAATGGGCTTGTGCTCAGGAGCATATGTCTCCTTTCAGTCAGCATTGCATTTGGATGAAGATGTTATCCACGAAATTTTCCCCATCAATCCACTTACCTTCTACTGGAAAGATGGCATGTCACTGGATGTTGCACCTTCAGAATACTACTTTAGTTGGGATGGATACCAACAATCTGTTTGGAAAAAATCTAAATGGAAAAAACTGCTCAGCGGAGAAAAGAAGGTCACCGAAGTGCTTTCAACGGTTGCCGTCATTGTTTGGCTGAAATTCACTGCATTCATCAACCCGTTAATTCATCGTCTAAAATGGATGATTGGCATTCGCAATATTGAAGACCTTGCCTGGGATCTGGATATTATTGCCAAACGCGGCATTAAGATAAACTTCATCTTTGCCGATACCGATCCTGGCATCAAGCTTCTCAAAGAGGGGGCAGGTAAAACAGTGGATAAGCTTCGAGATAAAAACATGCTCACTGACTCATTTATCTCCAAAGCCAATCACAATTTTTCCTCCCATCGCGGAAGGACGCAGTTATTGGGGCTTATCAATCGATTTTTTACGAAATAGCACTGTGTGTTTTGTAGTTATAAAACGGAGACACCGCAAACTTAATGTTTGCGGTGTCTCCGTTTTATGTCTATTGTCCTATTTTATTAAAGGCTACACTGCCAGCACCTTCACCATTTGATGGTATTCCAGATTTACTTTGCGCTTGTTGGTGATGACGTCATTTAGCGGGACATACTCAATGCCTTTGCCTTTGAGCCCGGTCATCACACCATGGGTACCTTCCAAAAGTGCTTCTACGGCTTTTACGCCCATGCGTGATGCGAGTAAACGGTCATACGCTGTTGGCGAACCGCCGCGTTGAATATGCCCGAGGATGGTCATACGTGTATTGAAACCTAGGTCCATTGCGTCAATTGCCTGAGCCAGGTCGGTGGTGCGCAGGTTCGAACCTTCTGCATTGATGATGATCGCGTGGGTTTTTCCGCGTCGGTAGGCAGCTTCGATCGCATCCGCAACCTCTTTGAGGTCAACTGGAAATTCAGGTGTGAGAACCATTTCTGCACCGCAGATGATGCCCGCCATCACAGCCAGGTAGCCGCTGTTGCGTCCCATCGTTTCCACCAAAAAAGCGCGTTGGTGAGAGGAAGCCGTGTCGCGCAGTTTATCCACTGCATCCATGATGGTGTTCATGGCGGTGTCTGTGCCAATGGCAATGCTCGTGCCCCAAATATCATTATCGATACTGCCGGGGATACCGACCACCTTCACGCCTTGTTTTGAGAGGGCATTGGCGCCATTCATCGAGCCTTCGCCGCCGATAACGATGAGCGCATCCATACCGGCTTCGTTCATCTTGCGGATGGCGTCACGTTGCCCGACTGGTTCTTGAAAGCGTTTGCTGCGGCTGGTTTGAAGAACCGTTCCGCCGCGTTGAAGAATGCCGCCTACATCACGCGCGCCCAAGGTCTTAAACTCGCCGTTCAACAGCCCTTCATAACCGTTCATTACGCCGATCACGCCGATGTTGTTCGCGAGCGCTGTGCGTACCACCGCACGGATCGCAGAGTTCATTCCGGGGGCATCGCCGCCCGACGTCAAAATACCGATCTTCATTCTATATTCGTTCATCTTAAAGTTCTTTCTTTATAACAAAGGTGTCAAAATCGCGTGCTACCACGGTGTCTTTAAAGACGGTCTGTGCTTCTGCAAGTACATCCCTTCCGCGATACCGCCGCGAAATATGCGTAAGAATTAGTTTTTTAACCCCTGCTTTTTGGGCAAGTTCCGCGCCCATTTTGGCGGTGAGATGTGAGAACTGCCCTGCCATCTCCGCTTCTTCATCCAGATACGTCGATTCGATCACGACTGCATCGGCGTCTCGGCAGGCGTCGATCAGGTTATCAACCCGCCCTGTATCGCCGACGATGACCAGCTTGCTGCCTTTTTCCCAGTCACCCAACACATCTTCCGGCTGGATTTGTTTTCCATTTGAAAGAGTAACGGCTTCCCCGTTGACCAGCGCCTTGCGTTCTGGTCCGAACGGCACGCCCAGAGCATCTGCCTTTTCTGCCAGAAATGGGCGGCGCGCTTTTTCTTCAAAGATATAACCGAGGCTATCTGCCTTGCCATGTGAGACGGAGAATGCTGTGACTGAAAAATCTTCCGCCTCAAAAATGACCCCGGGCTTGATCTCCACCAGACGAAGCGGCATCGGCGTTTTCTTTCCGCGTAAGACAACGTCATAGAGCAGTACCTTGATCCGCTCTAATGTGCCTTTGCTGCCATACACCTCGAACTCTTCTATCGCTTCCCAGCGCAGGAAGGTGGAGAGTAGCCCGCCCAAGCCAAGGATATGGTCGAGATGCCCGTGCGTCATAAGCGCGCGCGTCAACCTCTTGAATCCTTTGCCCGATTGCAGGATCTGCCGCTGGGTGCCTTCACCACAATCGACCAGAAAACGATATTCGTTATGAGAAACGATATGAGAGGAAAGTCCGCGGTGCGCCGACGGCGCGGATGCCGATGTGCCTAGAAATAGAATTTCGAACAAATTGAATCCTGTCCAACTGCGAGGAAGCAGATGCCCCGCGAATCGATCGTTTGAGAGTTACACCCTATCGCGCATAGAAACCAGACGATAAGCCTTGCAATTTTACCTTAACTTGTGCGATGTCTCTGATCTCGCATCATGGGTGACTGTCATTGATTTTCAACCATTTAATTACCCCATTCCCTGCCCATCTTCCACTTGCAAAACAAGCCGTGAGCAAGTATCCGCCTGTTGGCGCTTCCCAATTGAGCATCTCGCCTGCACAGAAAATGCCGGGCAGATTTTTCAACATCAAATTTTCATTCAGCGATTCAAAGGTCACGCCACCTGCCGAACTGATGGCTTCATCGAGTGGACGCGTCGCGATCAAGGTGACTGGTAAATTCTTGATATAAAACGCCAGCCGTAATTCTGTAAATTCATCTTTTGGTACGAACTCACGCAGCAAGCCCGCTTTCACGCCTTTCATTCCCACTGTCTTTTCCAAATGGCTTGCCATCGAACGCGATCCGCGCGGCTTGGAAAGTTTCTCCATCAATTGAGCTTCCGTTTTATCGGGCGCAAGGTCAAGCTGCATCACAGCCTTTCCATGCATTGCGATCTCATCGCGCAGCACCGCAGACGCGGAATAGATCAACCCGCCTTCCAAGCCTTCTTTCGTGATGATGAATTCACCCTGCTGATGAAATTCGCCAGCCGATAGAGCCACTGATTTGATGGGATGCCCATCAAACTTTTCTTTGAAGACCTCACTCCATGCCACATCGAAACCGCAATTGGATGGACGTAACGGCTCGACCTTAACCCCAGCCTGACTCAGCCAGTCGACCCATGCGCCGTCCGAGCCGAGTCTGCGCCAACTGCCGCCGCCGAGAGCGAGGATGACGACATCAGCTTTCACATTGACATCACCATTGGGTGTAATGAAGTGTAGAGACCTATCAGTGTGTACCCCGCTCAATTTGTGGCGCAGGTGAAAGGTCACGCCAGAGGCGCTGAGTCTGTTGATCCACGCCCTGAGCAGCGGACTGGCTTTCATCCCTATGGGGAACACCCGCCCTGAAGTTCCCACAAAAGTTTCAACACCCAGCCCGCGAGCCCATTCACGCAGATGATCGGGTGAGAATTCCAGTAACCATTTGCCAACCTGATCTTTATGTTTGCCATAACGAGCCACAAACTTCTCGAACGGCTCGGAGTGTGTGATGTTCAACCCGCTCTTGCCAGCCATTAAAAATTTACGCCCCAACGATGGCATGGCATCATACACATCCACACCAAACCCTTGTGTGCTGAGTACCTCTGCTGCTATCAAGCCTGCTGGTCCACCGCCAATGATCGCGATCGTTTTTGTCATGCAGTGATTATAGCTCTATAGGAATCAAAAGAGACTCCTGCGTCTCAGAAGTCTCTTTTGATTGGGTGTATTTTATTTTTCTACGCTAAGGATTCCGCCCACGGCATTCATGCGCAATGTCCACACACTGCCCGGTTGGAATTGCTGAAACTCATCCACAGATTTTGGCGAGTAGGTTTCTTGCCCGTTGGAAGTATCAAAATACACCACCAACTCGGTGGAGCTTGAGCCGACGCGCTGGTCGCTTGCGAGGTTTGGGTCTGAATATACAGGGAACAGGTCGACGCCATCCAACTCGTAGGTTTGGATCGTCGTCCATTCATCGACGGTGTAACTGCAATATTGTTCTGAAACCGTGCGACATTCGGTCACCACTTCGGCGTAGCCGTTACCCTGATCGACCGTTTTATCTTCGCAGATCTCTTCGCTTTCTGTACGACAGGAGACGTTGTATGCATCAGAGGGAGGGCTGCCACGCTCATTGGAATAATCCACCGCCCGCACTTCCTGCACCGGAACGGAGGTCTGCCAATATACGTTGGAGACTGTCCCTTCGACGGAACGCGAGGGGAACACGAACAAGGCAAAAATGGCAATACAACATACCAAAAGGAAGGCACCGACCCCACCCGCAACCAACCAATTGAACGGCTTCGCTTTTGCTTGGGCGCTGGGGATTGCCCCGGCTTGTGCCGCTGCCGGTACAGGAGCAGGCGCGGGCACATTCACTTTGATCGGTGCGCCGCAATTGGAACAGGTTTTAGCAGTGCCTGGGTTTTCTGTTCCGCAATTCGAGCAGGTGACAACTTTCGGCGGAGTCGGAGCCGCTTTCATTACTTGTCCCGCCTGACGTGATTTGCCTTCCTTTAAATCCGCACCACATTGCGAACAAGTAGTTGCCGTTGCCGGGTTGCGCGTGCCACAAAATCCGCAATGAATATCTGCACCGGCTTTTGCCGCTGCTACTACTTTTTCATCGGTGATCAGTTTTTCTTCCGCCGCGCGTTGAAACTGAACATTCTCCGGCTGGGCAGCGCCGCAATTTTCACAAGTCTTAACGGGTCCGGGGTTGCGCCCATCGCAATTGGGGCAGACCCATTCCAGTTGAACAACACCTTTGCTTCTTCTTTGCATGAAAGACACTCCTTGATCTTGGTGCCTTAAGTTTACAACAAATTTTGTGAAGGTTGAATGGCACAAAGGTTGCATCAAAAATGCCCCCGGGAACCGAGGGCATTTTTGATTTTTTACTGCGAGAGGTCTACAGGCTTTCCGTCAAACTCACCGGTGACGGTTGCCGTACCTGTGTCGTAGTTGTAGGAATATGCCAGCGTGCCGCTTTTATCACCGCTGATTTCGACATCCATACTAAACACGCCGGTGTCGTAGTTAAAGGTGCCTTCACCGGAGATGATCACTCCGCGCATCGGGGAGCATTGATCGTACGTATGCAACTCGCCAACGTCGCTGGGAGCAAAGGTGAGCGTACCGCCAAAGTTGCAGCCGATGGAACGTTCTTCACTCCAATCGTTGTAGTACATATCCGGTATATAGAAGAAGTTATTATCAAGGGATAACATCATCTCGAGCGGGTCGGCAAAATCGCTGACCTTCTCCGGAAGGAGGGGCACATAAAAGCCATAGATGGGGTCTTCCCAATCATCGCATACGATCTCACGTTCAGACGGCAGAGTGCCATCCACCAGAAGGTCGGTCACATATTGATCTGGGCAGGCATATCCATAACCATAAATGGAATGGACCCCGCCTTCAACGTAGATGTGATACCCATCTGCGAACGTCTCTGCCACACGTTTTCCTTCTTCAAAAGGCGTGGCGGGGTCTAGGGTGGCGTTCAACACCAACACAGGTACGCCATCCAACGTAATCGGCTCGTTGATGAGAATCTCGCTGGGTGAGCTGGGCCAGAATGCGCAACTTAAACCAGTGTATACAGACCCATCCACACGCGGCACGGTGCCGTTCGAAGCCTGCCCAGCTTCAAGGGTCTGGTCGATGCGTTCTTCGGGTGTCCCGCTGAAATACGAATCGTCGGTACACAACACGCTCAAAAACATCGTGTCAGAGAAGCCCGCGTCACCGAGGTACTCAAAGGTAGCCGGGTCTACTGTGGCATTTTCATACATCAGGCGCAGCATGGGCACAAAGTCGCCGCGGTTGGCATCTGCCAATGCCCGCAGGAATAACATGCGTCCACGCAGCGAGTACATTTGATATGCAGTTGTGTATTCAAAGGCATTGAAGGTAAAAATGCCCTGCACTGTTTCCCCATTGGGCAAGGGAAATTTATATTCGATAGGGTCCTTCGAAATGCGCGCAGCAAGATCATCGTAGACGTTCAAAGCATCCTTGTCGCCCATGTCGGCGCGGCACAACGGATCGTCGTTGCAGGCATTCAGAACCGTCACCAATACTTTATCGAAAGCCTTCTCCTGTGAAAGAGCGCTCTGTTCACCGGTCAAAGTCATGTCGATCGTTCCATCAAGGATCATGCCTGCTACACGGTCTGGGTGCGCAGCGGCATAGGTCTGCGCAACGGAAGTGCCGTAACTGACGCCATAGATCCATATCTTTTCATCGCCCATTATCTCGCGGAAGGTTTCGATATCTTCCGCCACCTGATCGGTGCCAAAGAAGGACAGGTTTGCCGGGTCAATGCCGATCTCAGCAACACAAGCCTCAACATATTTGCGGGTGTCTTCCACTGCTTCTTCTTGCTCTGCGGGAGTATCCAACCCTTCCAACCCGGCTTCATCGAAACTGGTCAGATAGTCGAGAAAATCTTCGGCGTAGGTTTGTGGGCAGGAGAGCGGATTAGAAAGCCCAATACCACGCTGATCGTAAAAGACAACATCATAATGCTCAAGGATGGATGGATCGATATAATCCAGTACGGCACTGCTAATTCCCTCGCCGCCCGGTCCGCCGGGGTAGGCTTGCACATACATACCATAGCGTTCGCCCGTTGCTGGAGCAACCCCAAAGTACACCTCGATCGTTTCCGTGTTGGAGGCATCGAACTGATTCAACGGAACCTGGATCTTCACACAGATCAAGTCTGGCTGTTCTTCACAAGGCACGCCGCCCAATTCCGTCAGCGTCGAGCTGGTGTCATTGCTGTTGGATGGCTCGGTCTCTGCTGGCACGACGGTTGGTGTGGGCGGCTGAGAGTTAGGCATCAATGTCTGGCAACTCAACGAAAGTATTGCCAAAAACCCAAAATACAAATAAAACTTTTTCATGTTCACTCCTTATCTAAATTCTATAAAAGCCCATGTCTTATACAAACTTGCTCCAATCGGGATTCAACATCCGGTTCCTTATATGGCGACGCATCGCCCGCCTCACTCCCTAAGGGACGGCTGGTCAGCGCATCGAAAACTGCCCCCACGCCGTTAGCGACATTGTGCGGGTCGTAACCGCCTTCCAAGACGAAGACGATCTTACCGCCGCAAACTTCTCCGGCAAGCTCAACCAGTTTCTTTGAAATATTATAGAACCCGCGCGTAGAAAGTCCCAGCGACGTGATCGGGTCATTCCAATGCGCGTCAAACCCGGCTGAGATCAAAAGCATTTCTGGGCGAAACGCTTCAACCATCGGTTTAAAAATTTGATCTGCAATTCTTGAGAAAGTTTCATCACCCGCATGTGCAGGCAGCGGCACGTTCACAATTCGGTCTTTCGCATGCGGAGCATCGTCCAGCCAACCTGTGCCGGGATAAATGCCCCATTGATGCGTGGATATGAACCCAGCGCGTTCTTCATTCAACAAACACGCCTGTGTGCCGTTGCCGTGATGCGCATCATAGTCGATGACCATCACGCGTTTCATGCCTTTTGCAATTAAGTCTTGTGCAGCGATGGCAATGTTACTAAAGAGACAAAACCCCATGGCGCGATCTGGTTCAGCATGATGCCCTGGCGGTCGGACGATGGCGAAAGCGTTCGTTGCATCCCCATTCATCACGGCTCGCGTACAGGTCAACACTCCGCCCGCGGCAAGCATGGCGTCTTCGTACGAGGTTTGCGTCACAAAAGTCGGTGCATGGTCAATGACGCC
>JAFLCF010000132.1 GCA_017303735.1 Anaerolineae bacterium | reverse complement strand
ACCGTCACACCATTCTTCCATATTCCCAAAATAATAGACCGTCCAGCCATCTAATAAGCCAAGGTCGCGCGCGATAGCGAGACCGTAGATCATGCCGGGGGTGCTATTCTTTTCATCACAGGCACCACGTGCATAAAAAATGCCATCTTCAATTTTTCCCTTGAACGGGTCCCACTGCCAGGAAGATGGGTCACCGATACCTACTGTATCGATATGTGAGTCATAAACCATCACCCGCTTGCCATTGCCAATGCGCCCGATGGTATTGCCCATCTTGTCAAAGCGGACTTCATCGAAGCCGAGTTTCTTCATCTCTGCTTGAACACGCTCCCCCACAGGACCAATTTGCGAATCCATCGAAGGGATGGCAACAATATCGCGCATGAATTCAATAATATCTTCCCGTGAACCTTCTACGCGTTTTTGAATTTCTTTTGATGTATCTGCCATAGTTATCTCCTTAATTTGCCACAGAGGTCACAGAGAGCTCTGAGATTTTTTAGTTACCAACTCTTCTCACAATATGGAAGTGGAAATACCCGGGGATGAAATAACTCAACGAATAATCCACCACACGCCCTTCGGCGTTGAATAATTGAGCGTGGAAGTGCAAGAGCACATCGCCGCGTTGAATTTCCATTGGCTTTGCCACATCGGCTGTGGCACCAATGGCACTGACATTCGCCCGGGAAGTTGTAAGGGAATCGCCGCGACTCAGCAAAAAGTCCAGCACCGAGCCGTGGAAGTCGGAGGGCAGATCTTTAGCTTGCAATACATCATCGGGCAGAATATCCACCAAATATGCTACCGGGCGACTCTCTGCACGGATGACACGTCGCACGCGGTTAAGTTTTGACCCAACCGGAACATTAATGATTGATGCCAACTCTTCATCTGCAACGATAGTTTCGATATTGAGATCACTAACCGACACTTCAAGTCCCTGTCGTTTGGCGATGGTTTCAAGACTCTCCAACACTTCAAGTCCGCCATCAAGCGCCTGCACCTTGCCAACAACAAAAGTTCCAGAACCCTGCCTGCGACGAATGAGACCTTGTGTTTCAAAAGAACGCATTGCCTCACGTAACGTAGCACGCGAGACACCCAGTTGTTTTGCCAGATCAGGCTCAGAAGGTAACCTTGAACCAGCGGGCGTCTTGTTGATCAAGGTCGCCAGATCTGCCTGCAATCGTTGAAAAGGAAAATTTGCCATATCGTCTCTCTTAATCTTCCAGCACCGGAATGAAATCAAATTGGGTCACATCAACCAGACCCTTATCAGAAATTCGCAACTCAGGGATCACCACCAACCCCAACAAACTCAATTGCATGTTCGGGTTGTTCAATTCACTGCCGCACATCTTGAAGCCTTCCAACACGGTCGCGGCTTTCTTTGCCACCACATCCGCCCGTTCATTCGACATCAACCCAGCGATCGGGAACTCGACCCTGCCGATCACCTTTCCATCCATCACCACGATCTGACCACCGCCGCAATTCACCAGCTCATTCGCGGCAACTGCCATACTGGCATCGTCGTTACCAACCACAATCATATGATGACTATCGTGAGCCACACTCGAACCAATGGCACATTTACGCGTAAACTCAAATCCGCTAACGAGCCCCACAACCACTTTGCCCGTCGCTTTGTGACGCTCCACCAGGGCGATCTTCGCCAAATCGCGTTTGATATCCGCTTTGACTTCGCCATCCTCAGCCTTGACCTTCATCTTGAGATGACGAGTCGGCGCCTGATTCTCGATCACCCCGATGACATGCGCCTCGATCTCTGCGCCGGTAGCTGCTCTCGTCCGAAGGATGAAATCTTCCGCTGTGAGCTTTCTCTTCACCTTCATAGACTTGGTCGCCCATTGCGGATATTTCACCACCGGCAACTTAACCTGCCACTCGCCCGCCTCTGCAATGACCTGTCCCTTGGCAATGACCATGTCAGCTTTGAAGTTCATCAAATCTTCCACTAACAAAATATCTGCCCAGCGCCCGGGAGCGATCATACCCATCTCTTTGCTCAAGCCAAAATGCTCGGCTGTATTGATCGTCATCATCTGAATCGCCGTCATGGGATTCAAACCTTCGCTCACAGCGTGGCGAAGGACCCGGTCCATGTGACCTTCTTCGGTTAAGGTGGCGGCGTGTGAATCGTCGGTGACGAGCAGGAAGCGGCGCGAATCCAATTTCTTTTCGGTAATGGCTTTGACCTGTGCGGCGACGTCGAACCAAGCCGAGCCGTAGCGCAGCATAGCTTTCATCCCCTGGCGAACGCGCGCAATCGCATCTTCCATGCGTGTGCCTTCATGATCATCTTCCGCGCCTCCAGCCACATAACCGTGAAAAGGCAAGCCGAGATCAGGCGAAGCATAATGCCCGCCGATGACCTTGCCCGCCGCATGGGTCGCGGACATTTCATCGAGCATCTTTTTGTCGCTCATGAACACGCCGGGGAAGTTCATCATTTCGCCCAAGCCGATGATGCCTTTCCATTTCATCGCCTCGGCAACTTCTTTCGGTCCGATAGATGCGCCGGGGGTTTCCAAACCCGGCGCGGATGGCACACACGAGGGCATTTGCACCCAGACGTGAATGGGCTGCTTCTGGGCTTCATCCACCATGAGCTTGACGCCTTTGAGACCAAAGACATTCGCGATCTCATGCGGGTCGATGAACATGCCGGTCGTACCGCGAACCGCCACAGCGCGGACAAATTCCGTCACAGTGACCATCCCCGACTCGACGTGCATGTGACCATCGAGCAAACCGGGTACCAAAAATTTACCTTTGGCATCGATCACTTTGGTCTTCTTGCCAATGGTGTGACTCGCATCACGCCCTACAAATGCAACACGTCCTTGAATGATGGCAACATCAATATTGGGAATGATCTCGCCCGACTGTACACTCACCCATTTGCCGTTCTTAATGACCATGTCGGCATGGGCACGTCCCATGGCAACATCAACGAGGGCTGTAGTCAATTTGGTGGAAGATGACATAAGGTCTCCAGCGGATCCGTTCAAGTCAGAAACACAAATTCAACAGACTGCCAACTGCGGCGGTTTAAACACCCGCAAAATTCGATGCAACCAGAGTGACGAGATAATATCCAAGGAAAAACAGCACGGGCATGGGAAAGATCCAACCGAACACCATCTCATCTTTGCTGATGAAAAATGCAGCCGCCAGCAAGAAGAGCGGGAACAAGCGTACAACAAGAAGAATGCCCGCCCACGAGCCAAACACATAGGTGGCAGGAATCGCCAAAAACGCAGCAAACACCATATAGGAAGGCTCCTTGCGCACCAGCGAAAGGATCATCAGGAGCACACAGGCACCCGCTACAAAAACTCCGGGGACGCCGCGTGAAAGATAGCCAATCGTATTTATCACTAGTTCCATGTTGTCACCTCTTTCGTTTTATTTTTAATGATAACTGCCGTTTACTAGTCGAACTTCATTTAATGGATGGATATTGACTTGATCGCTTCGCACGAACGAAATCACGCGTTCAAAGTTTTCTTCCAACAGATCTGCGCCATCGATAAAAAGCGCCGTGTTCGCTTCCCATTTCAGGAAGTGCGTGCGTTGACGTTCGATCTGCGCCCAATCTGCCGCATTGTGCGCGGAGTCTTCAAAGCGCTTCATCACACGTTCCTGCCAGATGCTTTCATCCGATACAAAAGTATGGATCGGGCGAAAGCGGACATTGTACTTGCGCGCCAGCGACTGGGCATGATGACGGTCGGTATTCATGAAAACGGAGTCAACGATCACGCTCAGACTCAGTTCGAGCTGTCTCTCTGCCAACCCAAGCAGGATCGCCACTTTCGAGTCCCAGAACTGGACATTCGGATTTTCGGGTAACTCGCCAACCACATCGTCGATGCACAAGTAAGGGACCTGTAATTCGCGAGCTAATCGTTTTGCCAGGGTTGTCTTACCCGTGCCCGGCAACCCTGAAAAAATGACCAGAGTCTGAGGCACGTTACCCAGCCAGCAATCGTTTCGCGGCTTTGTTATGCTTTTCGATCAACTTGCCCTGATCCACCGTCACGAGTTGACCTTCTTTCACGACGAACTTGCCGCCGACCACGGTGTAATCGACATTGAAGGATTGACCGAAGACAATGGCAGAGACGGGGTCGTGCATTCCGGCATAACCAAGCTTATTCAGGTTCACGGCGAAGAAGTCGGCGCATTTGCCAGCCTCAAGAGAACCAATATCTTTGCGACCCAAGACCGCCGCGCCACCGCGAGTGCCCAAATACAAGGCTTCTCTGGCTGTCATTAATTTTCTATTCGGATCGTTGGAAAGGGAATAGCCCGTCAGTCCTTCTTGGACGCGCGAGACGAGCATGGCGTTTCGCACTTCTGCAAGGAGATGCGAGCCGTCGTTGGAGGCGGAACCGTCCACGCCCAAGCCGACGTTTACGCCTGCTTTCCGGTATTCTTTGATCGGAGCGATGCCCGACGCCAAACGCATGTTCGAGGTGGGACAATGCGCCACGCCGCAATTATGTTTGGCAAAGACTTTTATCTCTTCGTCATTGACCCAGACCGCATGCGCAAACCAGACGTCGTTACCGACCCAGTCCACTTCTTGCATATACCCGACCGGACGATGACCGAACATCTGCATACAGAATTGTTCTTCGTCTTCGGTTTCGGCGAGATGAGTGTGCAAATGTACGCCGTATTGCCGCGCCAGTTTCGCGGACTGCTTCATCAAATCAGACGTGACGCTAAAAGGCGAGCAAGGCGCGAGCACAATTTGAGTCATCGCGCCGGGGTTGGCGTTGTGATATTTTTCAATGAGACGTTGGGAATCTTTGAGGATGTTCTCTTCGGTATCGACCACGCTATCCGGTGGGAGTCCGCCTTTGGATTCGCCGAGGCTCATCGAGCCGCGAGACGCTTGCAGCCTAACCCCAACTTCGAGAGCGGCAGCAATTTCATCGTCGAGTTTTGAGCCGTTGGGATAGAGGTAGAGATGGTCTGAGGCGGTGGTACAGCCCGAGAGGGCGAGTTCCGAAAGGGCGGTTTGAGTCGAGGTGAAGATGTCATCCGGTTGAAGCCGCGCCCAAATGGGATAGAGAGTCTTGAGCCAGTTGAAGAGATTGGCATCTTGCGCGGCAGGGACGGCGCGGGTGAGGGTTTGGTAAAAGTGATGGTGCGTGTTGACCAAGCCCGGCAGGACGACATGCCCTTTGAGATCGAGGACTTCATCGGCAGTTTGCGGGAGTTCACTGGTCTTACCCACTTTTTCAATGAAGCCATCGCGGATAAAAAGACCACCTTCGGGAATCTCCCGTTGATGGTCGTCCATGGTGAGGATATATGCGTTTTTGATGAGGAGAGTTGTCATGGGGTAGTCGAGTAGTTTGATAGTCGAATAGTCGTTTCGTCGGCTGATAACTAGACTTAATTTGTCTGACAACTCACAGTGTAGCAAAAAAGGCGGGGGATGTCAATTCGGGATTTGACATGCTACAATTTTGCAACATAACCTCTCCCCCGCCTCCTCTAAAGATCAACTAAAGAAATTGCGTAAACTCGATTTTGGTCATATAGGTTACCCCAAGAAAGATGAAGACAAAAACTACCTGACCACCCACCGGATTCGCTGGGATAAAAAATAGTATAATCCCTAGAAATAGTGTGCAATCTCAATCCACCCAACGTAATATAACAGGAGGTTAAATGCGTACGTTAACCAGTTTTTCACTAGAAGATAATAAAGTTATCTGGATAGAGACCGATGAAATAGCACTGCCAGTCGACTCTGCTGGCGAAAGCGAAGCCTCAAGGGTTAGAGACATTGCGACTAAAGCTACTCAAACTTTTCAAGAATCTATAGAGTCAATAAAACCCGCTTTGACTGTTCTAATAAAAGGTTTGGACAAAATCAGTGATAGACCTGATGAAATCAGTGTTGAATTCGGACTCAAAGTAAATGGACAAGTTGGTGCTGTTATTGCAGCTTCGGGTGTTGAAGCTAATTTCAAAGTGACGCTTAATTGGAAAAGGGGAAAAAAAGGTAAATGACTGAGCGATTAAAACCAGCAATTGTTCGCTTGTGGGATATAAATAATAAAATAATTGGAGCAGGTGTACTTGTGGGTTCACGTCAAGTAATAACCTGTGCTCACGTTATACGCGACGCGCTAAACATAAGCACGACGCCCGAGCAGATTCCAGCCCAAGAAATAAAGTTGGATTTCCCGTTTCCAGCGTCCAAAAACTTCTTGTTGGCTCAAGTTAAGATTTGGAAGCCTAGGCAGGAAGACGGCAGCGGCGACATTGCTGTCTTGGAAATAACCAATGGTCTTATTCCCTCGGTATCTCGTCCAGTTAAATGGATTACGCCAAATGATATAAGTGAATTGGTGGGACACAATTGTCTAGCCTATGGTTTTCCTGAAAATTACGATACTGGCGTTTGGTCATTTGACAATAAGATACAAGATGAGCGTTCCGGTGGTACTGTACAAATAACCAATCAATACGTTACTGGACATAGGATCCAAAAGGGATTTAGTGGTGGAGCAATCTGGGATAAGGAATTACAGGGTGTAGTGGGAATAATTACAACAGCTGACAATCAAGAAAATAATAAAGTTGCATTTATGTTACCAACCAAGGCAATAAGCAAAATCTGTCCGTTACCAGAAGTAGATAATGAAGATGCAACTGTAATGGAAATACCTTTTATTGTTTTAGCAATGACCCAACCTCAAATCCAAGATTTACTCGAAGGAGAAATATTTCAACGACCTGAGGTAGCACGCATTGTCGGCGATCGTTTCGCGGAACACAAAAATTTATTAGAAAACGACGGGATTCAAAATTTAAGAGAACTATATGGAAATAAACCAGAAGACTGGATGCCGCAGAATTATTCAGGATTGACAATTGAGCAAGTTATTTGGAAGACTCTGAACCACCATAACGAAGAACATCGTCATTCAGAAGAGCCTATAGTTTTACCTAAATTTTTATCAGAAGATTTCTATTCAGACACACAAGCACACCAAATAGCAAAAAAGATGTTTGAACAGCGTGGAGGGATAATCATTATCGATGCAATCTCATTGCATCATCCTGATATTTACAAGAGACTATCAAGTTCTGGCCTTTTAACTAATGATAAAACTGCGGTCTTGATTATTTCTCCTTCCAACAAAAACACACTTGCAAAAAATAATTTAATTGAAAAAGTAATTCGTGATAATATGGAATATGCATTTGACCGATTTGAGACAAAATGCGATCCATCATGTGAGATTGGCGTTGTTGATGTTAACGCTTTCAAAAGGTGGTTCATAAACACACTTCACAAAATTTCAGCAGAAAAACAATCAATGCAAGAAACAAACAGGAATCGTTTTAAGAATATTTTGCAACATACGCCAAAACATATACACCAAGCCTGGATTAATAAATGATATTCACTTTCTATTCCTATAAAGGTGGTGTTGGCCGGTCAATGGCATTAGCAAATCTTGCAGAATTATTCTACCAAGAAGGGCTAAATGTCTTAATGGTAGATTGGGATCTTGAAGCTCCAGGGCTTGAGCGTTACTTTCCTTTAAATCAAAATGAGGCTTTAGGCAACCGTGGCTTATTAGATTTGATCATAAGTTACAAAGAATTGATGTCCAAAGAGTTGAAAGAAGAGGACTCTTTAAATTTAGAAGATCCTGAAAAAATCCTAATCAATATTTATCCAAAAGCAAAACAAAAAGGGAAATTGCAATTACTCACTGCTGGACAACGGTTGGGAGATAAATTCTCTAACTATAGCCAGTCAGTGACCTCGTTTGATTGGAAAGATTTCTACGAAAACTGGGAGGGCGAGAGATATTTCGAATGGCTTCGCAAAAGATTTGAAGCAATCGCAGATGTTGTTCTTATTGATAGTAGAACAGGAGTCACTGAAGTTGGCGGCGTCTGCACTTATCAAATGGCTGATGCAGTTTTAATGTTTTGCGCCCCAAACCATCAGAGTCTTCATGGTACACATGAGATGGCCACTAGGTTGGCAAATCCAAAGTTAAAAGATTTACGAGGAGGTAGGTCTCTAAAAGTAATTGTTATACCTTCAAGAGTTGAACGCTCTGATAGTAAATTATTAGATGATTTTAAAATACAATTTCTAGAGACTTTCAACAAAATGACTTTTCCACTTGGTTTTAGTGCACAGGTCGCGTGGGAAATTGGAATTACATATGTACCTAAGTACGCTTTAGCTGAACTAGTAGCTATTCGCGAAGAACGAGAAGCTAATTTGGCGAGTGCTGAAATTTTAGCATCCGAAATTCGCGAATTAGGATTAACACTTGAAAAATTTAGAAAAGGTGACCGAGGTCTATTAGACTACATTTGCAACAATGTTGAAACTAAACCTGATCATGTTATCTTTGATGAATTTGGGCAACTTAAAGAATTAACCTTTTCAAACTCAAAGATTACTAACATCCCATCTGAGCTAGGCCAATTCACTCAACTGAAGGTTTTGACTCTTGGCAATATTGCTAGTAGTTCACTTACAACTCTACCACATGAAATTGGCCAACTTAAGGAACTGAACAGTTTGTCAATTCAGGGAACCCAAGCGAATGTACTTCCCCCTGAAATCTCTCAGCTGATCAACCTTACATCGTTGGACCTTAGAAATAACAATCTTAGTGAGTTACCAGAATGGCTAGAAAATCTTACCGAGCTTATTACCCTTGATTTAGGCAGGAATAATCTTAGCGAGTTACCAAAGTGGCTAGCCAAATTGGAGCACTTGGAAAAGCTTAACCTTGATGGAAATCCCCTCAAACCCTCTCTGCAAAGTGCCTACGACCAAGGCTTGAATGCTGTTAAAACATATCTGCGTACCCTAGAACAAGCTGGCGAGCCGCTCTACGAAGCCAAACTTGTGCTAGTCGGCGAAGGGAATGTCGGCAAGACCACTCTCCTAAAAGCGTTGAAAAGTGGGAAAGGAGAAGGAGGTCCAAGGAAAGACGAAATAACGACTCACGGAGTGGAAATCGACATTAATGGGCTGAAATTGCCCCACCCCGACCAAGACGGCGTCGAAATCCAACTCAATGCCTGGGATTTCGGAGGGCAGGACGTCTACCGCATCACGCACCAATTCTTCTTCAGCCGCCGCTCACTCTACCTGCTGGTCTGGGAGCCACGCCGTGGCGTCCAGCAAGGTCAGGTGGAAGACTGGCTGAACATGATCCGTCTGCGGATCGGCGACGACGCACGCGTCATCATCGTTGCTACACACTGCAAAACAGGCGAACGCATTGCACGGATTGATAAGCCACTCTTCAAACAGCAATATGGCGACATGATCGTCGGCTTTCACGAAGTGGATAGCCTCGTCCCCGACGAGTCAACAGACGAGATGACGGGCATCGCCGAATTGAAAAAAGTCATCGCCGCCGAATCCGCTAAACTTGAACAAATGGGGATGAGATTCAACCGCGACTGGAAAGCCGCCCGCGACGAACTGCTCGCCCTCTCCGAACCGCGCATCTCCTTCTCGACCTTTAGCCGAATCTGCGCCACGCACGGTTTGAGCGACATCTCAACCGAGACCCTCGCCCATCTCATGCATGACCTGGGCTACATCGTCCACTACGCCGATGATGAAAAACTCCGTGACGATGTAGTGCTCAAACCCGAATGGCTGACCAAAGCCATTGGCTTCGTCCTCGAAAACCGCGCCACCGCCGAACGTGAAGGCATCCTTCCCGATGGCGAGTTATACAAAATCTGGCACGACCACGCCTTCCCCAACGAACCGCGCTACGACCCTGAGTATTATCCATTCTTCCTGAGGCTCATGGAAAAGTTTGGTGTCTGCTATCGTCTCACGGATGGCAAAGCAAGTCTTGTCGCGCAACATGTGCCACAAGTCCGCCCTGAACTTCCATGGCTGCCTGAGCAGAAACCACCCAAAGATATGCGCCGCATCGCAATGGTCTGCTCGATGGAAGAAGACCCACCTGGTCTTATCCCGTGGATGATCGTCCGCACACATGATTATGCCTATCCCGTCAATGCGCACAGCCTCCAATGGCAAAAAGGAATGTTCTTGCGCCACGGACCGCATGGCGAAGCGCTGCTTGAAAAGCGTGGGCGGGAAATTCATATCTATGCTCAGGCAGTATGGCCAGAGTTTTTTATGAACGTGCTTCACTCCACCCTTGAGAAACTAATCACTGATAACTGGCCAGGAATGAAAGACCGCTACCGCTTTATGGTTCCATGTCCAGAGATTATTAAAGGCGAACAATGCAAGGGGAGATTCAACATTCATGCTTTACGTCAGTTTCTTGCAGAGGGGGATACGCATGTCCGCTGTCAGGAATGTTCCAAACGTCTCTCCATTGCCGAGTTGCTACTTGGCTTTGAAGAACGCGATATGAGCGCTCAACTGCGCGAAATCCAAGATCAACTTAACCAGGCTCAAAAACAAATTTCTGGATTGGATAGCCGCATTGCTGATTACTTCTTGGCAACAATGCGCAGTCTTGCTGACGAATCTAAAAATGGTCCTCGACTTTTTACATTACAAGCAAGCAAAGTTAAGCCCACAAAGAAAAAGACACTTTCACAGCCTCTAGAACTTCAACTTTGGTGCGAAGCCGAAGGATGTCAACATCCTGTTTACGATCTAGGTATTTATCAGATCGATAAAACCCCTGACTGGGTTAATTTGCTTGCACCATATGCAAACTTTGTTCTGAGTGTGCTTAAAACCGTCTCACCGATTGCCGCACCCGCCATCAATGCCACCTTTGGCGCAAAGACAGCGGAGACCTGGGGCATCAAAGATAAATTAGACCAAACGAAAGCGATCCTTGATAAACTACCCACAGCCAAGGAGGAACATCGCAGCGCTAAACCAACTAATGTCCTCACCGAACCTGAACGCTCCGGCATCCTCGCGCTTCATCGTCTACTAAATGAACTTGACCCCAATCAAGAAAACCTCGGCTTGCACCGAGTCGCCACCTACACTGGCGATTTCCGTTGGCTGTGTAAACGTCATTATGATGCGTATCAGCCGAATATCCCGGATGTAATTGAAGGGCGGGGCTAAACCCAAGTGACAGTCACCTTAACCCACAGGCGAGAGGTGACTGTCACTTTTTACGCCGCAAGTAATCTAACGAAACACCCTACTCCACATACGCCCGATCCACATTCTCCCACGGAGACACCACAAACTCGATCGCATTGTTCAAGATCAAAATGTGAACCGGCTCCGGGTCCACGAAGGGAGCCCAAAACGTCCCATCGGTGATGGTGGCGTTCTTGCTGCTCACCAGGCTCACCTTCGTGTTGGCTAAGCCTGCATTGTAGAAGGTACGGTCACAGACCCCATTGAGCCAATAAATATAATCGTTGGCAGTCACCCACTCCGCCGAGGAATGAACCGAGGGCGATTGCTCCGGCAAGGTGATAGTGGAGACAAAGGCATCGGCACCATCCCCGATCTGGGTGCGGATCACATTCCCTTCGCGTTTGTGTAAGACAGTTGATTTTTTTGTGATGATACTGACCGGGTCCATCGAGGCAGTGGACGACCTCGCATCCACGATCATGTAACGCGGCGTGGTCGTAGAATCGCGCACGAAAACAGACCACTCCGCGCGAATGCCGTTCACCAAACCAGAGACGCGATAGGCATTCAGCGCCAGATAATAGGTCGGCTCGTCCGTGTCTAAACAGCGGATCGGGCAAAGCTCCAAATTCGGCGGAATGCGCAGTTTCGTTTTCAAGGCTTCGATCTCAGACGGCTTAATGCGATACACCCAATAAACCGAAGGCGGGTCCACTTCGACGGTGAATTGCACATGCGGCTGATCTTTACCGAAGATGATCCGCAGCCCGGAATAGACCGTCATTTGAGAATACATAAAGCGCTTCAGAATGCTCCGTCCGAGCCGCCCCAGCTTGGACAGTTTTTTTGCTAATACCGGGTTTTCCATGAATAGACTCCAAAAATGATTTCAAGAATTATTTCTAACAAGGTGTACGCAAAACCTAAAAGTCACGAAATCACGCAAATTGCTTTTGATAATTCGTGAAAATTCGCATAATTCGCGGCAAAAGATTTTGAACTGCGTAAGTCCTGTCTAAGAATGTAGTTAATTATTTTTGATATTCCGACAACTATAGTAAACTTAAATAACCAACTGATTATTACACATTCGTGCGACTTTAGATGCGCCGCCCGGTTGAATTTATACCCTTAAAGTTAGCGATTTCGTCGTAGGGGCGACCCGCCAGGGTTTAACCATTTACCAATCAATATGAAAGGGTCGCCCTTTGCGCAAGGTTTCTATAAAATATAGTTGGGTCGCCCCTACAGTTACGAAAATTTGTCTTGTTCCTCAAAAGGAGTTTATGAGTATCGCCCCCCTAACCCCAGACGACATCTTAAGACTTTGGTCTCAAACCTACAATCGCGAGGGCAAGCCCGATTGGTCGCATATCTTTCCGTATTATCACGACGACATCGTCTTTCAAGATAGCATCCAACGTGTGGAAGGCAAACAAGATT
>JAFLCF010000131.1 GCA_017303735.1 Anaerolineae bacterium | reverse complement strand
CCTAACTTGACGATCACTTTTTTTCCAAAAAGTTTTCCAAACAGCACAGCAACAAAAGCAGGACCAAATGCCAGGTGAGCATGTAAAATTTGATATTTTGATCGGTTGGCAAAAAGATACCCCAATGCAGAAAGCATAAAGGACAGTGTACGCACTTTTTTGAACCCAAAGGTCTTGGGGCGTACGATCTGAAAGCCATTGCGTTGCTCCCGCTCAGGCAAACCATCTGCAAGGCGAGTCACTACCCAAACGTTCCAGCCATTTTTAGCAAAATGTTCAGAAAGACGTTCTGCTTGAGTCTCTGCGCCACCCACCGGCAATGGAGGAAACTCATTGACCAACATAACCACCCCGTTCATTACGACCTGCCTATTGCCGAAAGTAGTTTATCCTTCGCAGAGTCAACGATTTCGCGTTCAACAAACCACAATACTCCAAGGTAGGTAACTCCACCAACTGAAACGCTAATTACCAACAACAGCCAGGCAGGGACAACGGTATTAAGAAACCATGTAATTCCAAAGACACATCCGGCCATCACTGTGCCTGCCAAAATCGCTGGACGCAATGCGCGGGCGATCTCGATTATTGGTAATTTGATCAATCGTGATGCAACCATAATGTTGATCAAGGCGCTGATCAAAGCCACCACAGCCTGCACCCAACCCACAACCACGATCGAGCCGGTCATCGTCACAGCCCAAAACAATGCCGGGAATAAAATTGCAAGCCGGGTCAAACCAATCCAAGTTAAGATTTGCGGGCGCCCTTCTGCCCAATATACACTGCTAATGTTATGGACGATCGAAAGTATCGTAGCATACACCGCAATACCTTGAACCACGGGGACGGCATCCAACCATTTTTCGCCAAAGAAAACCACAATAAAAGGTTGCGCTACCAATGCCAACCCTATTCCCATGGGAATGGTCAGAATAGAAATGTAACGAGTTGCCAAAAAGAATGCACGCGCCATCCCGCTATCAGCAGATTGTTCGCGTACTTGTGAATAGATGGGAAAAAGAACATTACTTAGTGTTCTTGCAAATTCAAGGATCAAAAGATCTGGCAATCTGAAAGCAAGTGTGTAAACGCCCATCTGTTCCGAGCTAAGATAACGCCCTACTAACAGGTAATCCAAATTTAGCAGGGTAATTGCCAACAACTCACCAACAATAAATACAACGCCATACTTGAGGAGTTCATATGACATCTTTAAATCGAATGCGAATTCAGGTTTCCATGGGGTTACCAACCAATAAGAAACAGAAGCAACCAGGTTACCTGCCAATTGACCGTAGATCAAACTCCATGCGCCAAACCCACCAAACGCAAACGCAATCGATGCCCCCCCCTTGGCAACGGAACGCAAAAAAGATGGGATAAAGCTTCTTTTGAAGGAAAGGCGTTTTAATAAAACAGATTCGTGAATGTAACCCAATGCCAATAAAGGAAAGGTTAATGCAAGTGTACGTGAAATATCTATAACGCGTTCATCATTAAAGAAAACAGCAATCGCAGGGGCAGCGAACCAAATCCCTATAAAAAAAATCAACCCCGTAACCTGATTGACCCAAAAAGCGGTTGAAATGCGTTTTTTTTCATCAGGGAAGTAGATGATTGCCGCAGTAACACCCAGATCACTAATTCCTTCTAGAAATGCAATGACAGTAACAGCATAGCCTACTAAACCAAAATCATCCTTGGTCAATAAACGCGCAAGAACAACTGTGCTGAGAAAGACCATTAATTTGCCAGTGAACATGGCGACATATCTCCAGGCTGTTCCACGAATGGCAGCTTTGGAGATGTCAAGTTGTTCTGTTTGAGTGCTCAAGCGGTCTTCTCCAGCGAAGTTCGATTCAATTCATAATCATCATGTAGATTGGTTGCCACTTGGGTGACTGCCATACAAAGAGCCATCAGAGACCAAAATGCATTTGTATAGGCGCTATTTTTGTATATAGACATGAACATGTACCCTGCCAAAGCCGCAAACAAGGCTGATGCCATATTTGCCTCATCAGTACTTCCCATATCAATTAATTTTTTCCTTGCTCGGTACACTCGTAAGAGAACCAAATAAATTATACCCAGATAAATCGCCGCACCAATCAGTCCTTGATTTGCTAGGAGTTGCAAATACAAACTGGCAGGGTCACGCGCTTCACGACGCGGATCGAGCCCGATTTGTTTGGAGTAATCCAGATAATAACTTGAGTAATTCTCCAGCCCAACCCCAAAAACAGGGTTGTCGAGGAACATGCGCCAGGCTGCTATATTTTCACTTGTACGCCCACGAAAAGATTCATCTGTTAGAGCAGTAGAGCTATCAGTGAAAAGCTCTGTTAATGTGAATAGACGTTCTGTATAATTTGCTGGCATAAAGCGAACAAGAATCACCGATAGAGCGACAATGATGACTATTGAATTAAAATTAGGCGGATTAAAAAGAAGAAAAACAAAAATGGTGAATGCCAAACAAAGGAAGCCACCACGCGAATCAGTGTAGATCAAAGCTAAAGCTAGTAAACCAGCCCCCAAAAGAGCAGTGAGACGAATAATCGTCTTTTTCTCATGCCAGGCACGGTCTAGCGCGAGAACAAAAATTACACATAATATCTGTGCATACGGGTTGGGCGTTTCATAAGGACCTGTCATGCGCGGTCTGCCGACATAACCAGAATACTCCCACCCACCAAACCCATAGTAGGTGTTATCGTACGTTTTGGTCAAATTCTGGAACACGCTAATGGATGCCATGAAGATACCGGCAAATACCACAGCCCAAATGGAAGTCCTTAATGAGTTAGGACGTTGAACGATAAACAAAATAATGGAAGTCACCAATAGGCTTTCGAAAATGTTCTGGAACTCCTCAAAAGCAATTGTGTTATTGTCAGCTGTGACAACTGATATCAACAATGATAAAGCATAGATACCAAGGATAAAATTGTTTTGCATCCAGCCTTTGGGGCGTTCGTTAAAAAGCAGGAAGCGGAGAATTACGACCCCCAGCATAAAAGCAACCAGAGGTCTTCCTGGGCCAGGCCACCCATTTACTTCAACAAAAGCACGCTGAACCTGTGCAAATAGGAATATCAAAACAAATGCAACACCAAGGTCGGGTTTAAGAACAACCATTAATACAGCAAATCCACCTGCCAAGGCTGCTAGCACCAAAAACCCATAAAGGCCAGAAGCTATTGCAAATGCCACGCCCAATACGATGCCAAGTAGACCAAGAATGAATGCCCATTTATCAAGCAAACCAGGAGTCGAATTAGTGCGAAGCCCTTTGGCTTGCGACATGCTATTCATAAGTTGGTATCCTTGATTAATTTTCTGTGGTTAAGATTCTTCTTTTTGAACCCAAAACGGATTCTTAAGTGCCCAAACATAAACTGGGTTTGTTGCATCTCGTTTAGATTGCTCAAGAGCGCCAGCGGTTTTGTCCAATAGTTCTTGTCCAGTAATACCGCTACTATATTCGCCACCACCCACATGTGGATCTAATCTAAGAGAAACGTCATATTCAGGCAAAGGGACAGGAATAGCCAGTGCTTGCTGAATTCGCTGGAAAATGCGATTAGCAGCATCGCCATTGGTCATTGGCAACAAAACAACAAAAGTATTTTTATTCCAACGTCCTATATTGTCATTACCACGTAATTCTCTCCGCAAGGTATTTGTAACATGGTTTAATGCTCGTAGGGTACCAGGCACAGGTAATGAGTCTTGAAAATCAGCCATGCCTGTAAGTTCGATTAATCCAATCGCCATGTGGTCAGATGAATTATTTGCTATTTGTTCGTTTAACAAACGCGTAAAGTATCGGCTGTTATACACACCTGTATCAGGGTCAATTTGGGTACGATGCCGGTAGGCTTCAAGCGGAATGCGTATCTGTTCACTGAGAATGGCAAGTGCGGCACCACCGACCAGCCCCAATAACAAAGAAAGGCTAGCATCCTGCAAGGGTTTTGGTGAAACTGGCGTAACAGGAACCGTAGCAACATCAAGAACATTTAATTCGTAAACACGGTTCAATCCTCGAGTAAATAAAATGGTTTGATACCCAATTGCATTTGTTAAATCAGTAGAAAGAATCGGGTCTGGACCCGTGACAGATAATTCAAGTACGCTGGACTCAGGGAGAGCAACAGCAAGAATTACGTAATCCTTCCGAACAAAGTTTTGGATATTCAAGATACGAAGTGCCTCGTCCAAAACTCTCTGGCTTGACATGACCTCCGTATATGTGGCAACTACGGACCGTAAATCCAGTGTCTCCAAACCAGAGATTAAGACAGAAGCATCACCCTGGCTGGTTAGGAGAGAGCCAGGCGTCAGGATCAATCGGGTTGTTGCACGGTATTTAGGCACTGAGAGATAAGATACCGTTAAAGAAGCCATTACCGCTGTAAGAGTCGTTAGGGCAATCAGCCACCACATTTTTTGCAACATACGAAAATATAATCTTAATTCCATTCTTCCTCCGACTTAAAAAATAAAAAAACTGTATATTCGCCGACTTAAAAAACACTTTTCATAAACTGTAACTTTAATATCACAAATACAACATTACAAAATTACATCAAGATTTCGCCAGTTTACTCATAGAAAGGACTATAAAGATTATAGTCGTAAATCCGGCTTATTTAGGGTCTCTTAACTGCAAAGAAAAATCAGTGTGCTCCGCGGCTTTCAAAAACGGCGGTCACGGTCTTAAAAAGAATATTAATATCCATCCAAATGCTGCGGCGTTCGATGTAAGCAATGTCTAGGCGAAGGCGGTCATCAAACTCCATACTGGCACGCCCAAAAACCTGCCACAAACCGGTTATACCAGGATCAACATCCAACCGCTCTGTATGCCATAGTTGATATGTATCTGCAGCAAAAGATGTTGGACGTGGTCCTACAAGACTCATATCACCTTTCAAGATATTCAATAATTGTGGTAATTCGTCCAGGCTGGTTTTTCTTAAAATACGCCCAACCCGTGTGATACGCGGATCATTGGTAATTTTGAAATCAGGCCATTGCAACTCATTTAAATGCATGTACTTTTGCTTTAGTTCCTCGGCATTTGGCACCATGGAACGGAATTTATACATCTTAAAGCGTTTACCACCGCGACCAGTCCGATTTTGAAAGAACATTACAGAAGCCCCAGGAGAATCAACCCATACTAATATTCCAACCAACAAAAGAACCGGGAGCCAAAATGGTGAAGCAAGCAACACCACAGCCATATCAAACAACCGCTTGGCAAGCAAATAAGACCTTCCCACCAAAATCCGCTTTTCAGGGTTAAATTTTCTAATCCATTCATCAATGGTATCTTTGTCGATTGTTTTGGAGTTTGTCATTGTGACCTAGATTAATTAAAATAATGTATAGAAACTGCCCATCAGGCAAATAAACAAGAAGAGTGAATTACATAAACCTCACCAAGAACTACAAACTTTTTTCTTCTTTTGGCAAGACCGGAGCCAACCGACCATAGGCTGTATGCAAAAGATCATCAAATGTCAACGCCTCATCTGGGAAGGATGAAGTTCCACATTCCACTTCGGCATCCAACTGACGTTTGACCGCTTCGGCAATTCGCCCAGCAAGAATATTTGTACTACTTTGGTTTGTTTCAGGGCAAAGCAAAACAAACCTGCCTTCACGATCTCTCAAAACCATATCTGTACTACGCGCGTTGTCACTGAGAATTTGACTTACCTTTGCAACAGCAAAACGCTCCATCATTTCCCTGGCAAACAGTTCTGAATTCTTCCAATCTTCCCAAGACTTCTTCTTCTCTAACTGCACGGTCAAAATAGAAAGTGGGTGATGGTATCTGCGGCTGCGTGTAAACTCTGAATTCACCACATCACGCGCCGACTGAATATCCATGGCACGGTTAGGAAAGTTACTTGCAGCCAGACGCTCCAATGCCAAATCGGTTTGATCAATACGCCGCCCAACGTCAAATGCAAGAACCGCTGTAAGCAGCACCAACATCCCCTGTATCAGGTTAACTTCAATTGGTTTCTCAGTGCCCAAATAAAAATACCAAACTAGCCCATAAACCATGAACCAGAATGCAATCACCGCGTATTGCGATAGACGCACACCAGCCCTGATCAAACTACCCACAACAATCAATTCGGTAAACAAAATAATAGCAATTAAAACAAAAAAAACCGGGCTAAAGTCGATAAAACTTTCTTGAAAACTTTCAACGTTGGCAGCACCTAAAAGTAAAACAATAAATACGAAAAGTGTGATGATGGATTGTTTTAATTCACTCATGGCTTCATCTCAGTATAAGGATAAAAACAGAAGGCAGACTACGCTTTAAACTTACCTCATCTGCCAAAAAACTGGCAACCAACAGATTATACTCGGAGAACCACCGAGATGGGCGAAAAAAATTTCAAAATCTATCGCCCAAAAGTAAGGGTAGCACAAAGAGTCGCGGGGTTATAATCGTCTCATGAGAAAATACATTGCACTTGCAATATGTGCACTCCTCCTCACCTCTTGCGATGTTTGGGGCATAGCCCCGCAACCCCTTCCGGTTGTATCCCCTGTCCCGTCCAACACACCCTCCATCATTACCCCAACCCCCATCATTCTCCCACCACTTACCTTAACAACCGACGCGACATCCCCAATATCACCCGTACCATTGACAGAAACCCCGCCTCCAACTCCGACCTTTTCGCTGGATATACCATCCCCAAGCGCCACCCAGCCGATCATTCAGGCTGTCGAACTGGAAATCCTTGGCTGCGACACGGGGTTCGATATCCAAAACGGAATGTTTGAAGTGACGAATGCTTATGTAACCATAAAAAATACCGGGACCATTGATCTTGAAAACACCTGCGCACTTCTACGCGCCATAGACGAAGGACGCGAACATCCAGATAAAAAGGTTTGTGCAGGCACCTTACCTGTCCAAAACCTCGTCACTCTTAAACTAACCGTCGATTCCACCTACAAAAAAGATACTGTAATTCAAGTAGATGTAACAACGAACGAATACACCCTGCTTCGGTTAGACAAACAGTCCTGCCGCGACATCAATCTCTTCGGCGGCGCCCCTGCCGATCTAGGAATCATAAAACCGATCGGGCAATAATAAAACCACCGTTTTGCGATGGTTTTATTATTGCAATTACGATAGTGCTGCACTACTTAATCTTCTTTACTAAAACGGTTACGCATTCCTTTAACCTTGGACTGAAGATCCTGAAAGAAATCGCTCTCAACGATCTCATTAACTTGTTTCGTCAATTTTGATTTATCAACCATGATTTCCAATTGCTGCACACGGGCACGCAAGGATTTTTCACGTTGTGCAACTTTATCAACCATGACTTTAAATATCTCGGTCAATGTATCAATTTCATCGCGGGACGTTTTATCACTCACATTGTCCAGCCATTCATGTGAATAATCACCTTCACCTATTTCCTTGGCAACACCAGCCAAACTGATGATGGGACGGGTAAGAAAACCCGAGAGCCAGTACACAAGTACAAAGATCACAGAAAAGGTAACAATAAATGCAATAATACCCTGACGAAGAATACCGTTCGTAACTTCGTCTACATATTTTGCAGTGATATCAACCCCGATTGCCCCGATGACCTTCCCATTATCATCAACAATCGGTGCATAGGTGGTGATCCATGTCCCAAATTTATCCGTGTACGGTTCCCAAGCATCTACGCGACCCGTCAAGCCATCATAAATGCGGCTGTTTGTGGAGGTATATCTTTGGCAAAAGCGGAATCCACCACGAGTCGCCCGAAAATATCCTGTACTTCCAATTGCAATTACTTCGCCTTCGTCAGGTCCCTTAATATAAGTATAAAGACGAGTGGTTTCTTGGGTTGGATCTTTCGACACATCTTCTTTCAACTCAGTTTGTTGAACAGCCCTTAACCAATTTTCATGCTCGATATACAAAGGATTATCTTCAGGGTAGTAGCCATTTTCTTCATCAGGTGCATCCTTTTTAGGCGGACACATTGGATTATTCGTGCTTTCTTGTTCATAAAGTGCCACAAAGCCTTCTTTATCCATACCAGCAAGAGCCCCATGAATGGTCTGTACGAGGTCGTCTGTAATTGTTTGGAACACACGGTCTCTAGTGTAATAATAAAACCAGACATAACTACCAATAAACACTGGGAGGAATATCAATGTAAAACCCAGCCAAATTTTGATACGCAAACTAAGAAAACGGCTTTCAGGTTTTGTGATTTCTGGCTTTTGTTCTTTCATGTATTTCACCTTTACCTAAGAAATAGTATTAAGTGTTTCACTTACAACAGGGTGATTAGAGGGAAGTCCGTAATGATCCACTAAAAACGCAAGAGCAAAATCAGATATCATGTCTCGAGAATAAGAATCAATGCTAATGTTTGGGTTGGGTAAAAAGCCCATATGCATGGGAGAGAACTTTATCTGCTCCAGTTCCTCAGCCCGGCTCCTACCCTCCACCTCAGGTGGAAAGATAGGTTCGACATATTTTATTGGCAATTGTACCAAACCGTTACGGGTGTAATGCTCCATAAGCCTGTCAGGTTCAACTTCATTGACAATCCCCAATGGCGGCGGATCTCCGCGCTCTGCCGCGTCACGAATGACTTGGGCGAGACATTCGTAAATAATAAATACAGATAACCGTTTTCCAAAAACGGACACATCACGAAACGACGGGTCGACCGTCAGCGCATGTGCCAGTCCGCAGCGCCGGCTGCTAACATAACGAAAAGTTCGCAACCCCGCAGGCACACCATTCACTTCCACCAGCCAATAATGGACAATTTGCCCGGGGCGGTGCTCTAAACCAAAAGCAGCGCGCCGCCTCATTCGCGGGATGTAATGCTGGTACTTTGGAAAAAGCCTGCCGTACAAAGACAGCATGGCTTCGATCCGCTTCTCATCGCCGGATCCTAATAATTCATATATCGAGACATTTCCATCTTCAACAACAAGCCTGGCAGGCATTATTTTTCCTTATCCCCAAAATCTAATTTATCCAATACACTGGCTCCGCGCGTACGGCGTTTTAATTGCCAATTTAACATACTCTGCTCATACGTGGCACGAACACGAAAAGAGGCGTAGATCGCAACAATCGCAATTACCAGCCCAACCCCTATATATATCTTTGAATAAATATCTCTTTCGACCCCGAAGTGAAGTCCGATGGCAATAATCGCAAAAGTGATCAAACTTCCGATGATCGTCCCGCTCGAAGGGAGATAACTATCAATAAACATACTGACCCTTCCTCTTTTTTCGTTTGGCACCATAGCCTGAAATGCCTTCCGTGCCGAAAGATCAAGGGTATCGTATATGGCGCGTGGCCCCCCCTGGGAAATTGCACTGCTTAGGAAACCCGGGACGAAGAAATTAGTAATAATCCCCACCAACATCGCAAAAGGCTGGATTAAAAAACTGCGTTTTAGTGTAAATGCCTCAATAAATCGGGCGGAAAAGCTTTGAATAAAAATTGATGCGAAAGCGATCAATAAATTATATATAGCATAAAAAGATTGAAAGTTGCCGCCAAGGTCGAGTTTCGCATCAGAAAGAACATCAAACAACAACACGGTCATAATACTGCCCGTCGCCAGCATGCCAAGCGCGAGATAAGCAAAAGCAGGCACTGTTCTGATAAATTCCCAGCCTTCAGTCAAAGTTTCTTTCATGGTTTCAGCCGGGCGAATTGGCGGAGGGAGTTTAACTGCCCGAAGCCGCACAATGGAAGCAAACCAGGCAGCGAGGAATATTCCTGCATTTAACCACAACAAGTTGACCGTCCCAAAATCCATACGAGAATCGACGGCGGCAATGGCAAGCCCTACGATCGTGCCAAAAAACGCAGAATTTGCGATCAACGGCATGACCCGCCTTCCGGTTGCCGGGTCGTAAATATCATTGACAAGAATCCAGAAAACCACAGGGAAAAATCGCCACTGCTGGTCATTTAAAAGATAGATCAGCGTGTAACTAATATATGTGGGAAAACCCTTTATTTGAAAAGTCAGGGGCAACAGAGCGTACAAAGCAGCAAAAACAAGCAGTACCCCCATGAGCAACTTTATGCGATCAAATCGATCCACGATCAGAGATTGCACACCGGTCGCCAAAATCAGCAAGACCATATCAACCGCCCAAACCAGGAGGATGTAATGATCTTTCACTTCACTCAAGAACCCCGAAACAGAAACAACCTTGGTGATTCCCATGGCTGCATAGTTCGCAAATAAAATAAACCCCAGTGTAAAAACCAACCCCGCTTCACCATCTCGTAAAGGAAACCATTTCTTAACCTGTTCCTGCATGCCTCGCCTCTATGTACAAAATAATATCGTTCTAAATAACTTTTTCCCTCAAATCGAATGGATTATAGTATAGTTTGACAGGGGCAACCGTACATTTTTATTAGGCAATTTAGGGCATCACCCTGAGGGTTTCTAGCGGCAAAGAACTGCTTGCTCTCCGGTCAGGGAAGCAACTGTGGAAATTGGATAGAAAGGTATAATAAATTCATGCCCGACGAACAATTAAAAACTCTATCTCGCAGCAAGATTGCCATGCTAATTGACGGTGACAATGCCCAGGCTGGTTTGCTTGCCCAGATGCTGGTTGAAGCCGGCAGGCATGGACAGGTCACGCTTCGCCGTATTTATGGAGACTGGACCACCAACAGCATGAATTCGTGGAAAGACACGCTAAACTTTCATGCCTTCCAACCCATTCAACAATTCCGTTATACCGTTGGCAAGAATGCCACAGACAGCGCCATGATCATCGATGCAATGGATATCTTGCACTCGGGCGTTGTAGATGGTTTCTGTCTGGTCTCTAGCGACAGCGACTACACCAGACTGGCTACGCGCATCCGCGAAACCGGCATCTTTGTGATGGGCATTGGAGAAAAGAAAACGCCCAAGCCTTTTGTGAATGCCTGTGATGTATTCGTTTATACAGAGAACCTCGTTGTCACTAAAAAACCGGCACCTCAGCAAAAACCTCAAAAAGGCGGGGCAAAGAAAAAGGATGAACCCGACCCCGTTCCCCTGCTGACTCAGGCATTTGAAATGGCGGTGCAACAGGATGGTTGGGCAGCTTTATCGAGCATGGGGAATGCCCTGTATCAACTTGACCCTGCTTTCGACCCGCGCACGTATGGGCACAAACAACTTTCGAAAATGATCAGCAAATACAAAGACCGTTTCGAGATACGGCTACAAGATATAGACGGCTCTACTCTGTTCCATGTCAAATTGAAGGAATAAGCCCGGCAGGGCAACCCGCTTCAAGATTAAGTCTGAAGCGGGTTTTATTTTTTATCCCCACTAGCAACTTCATCATATACTTTTACAATAGCAGATACGATCTTATCCCAGGCGTATTCAGTTGCATAATCCGCAGCCCGGTTGCCCATTGAAGTTCGTAATTCGTTATCACCCAGCAGTTTGGAAAGTTTCTCGCATAACATGCCAGGGTCACTATCTGGGATGGTGTATCCCGTTACACCATCCTGAACCAGATAGCCAAGCCCGCCCACTTCAGAAGCGATCACAGGCGTGCCGCATGCCATGGCTTCCAGCGCTACCATGCCAAAGGATTCGTATAAAGAGGGCATCACCAATACTTCTGCTGCAGAGTAATAATAAGGCAGGGTATCCTGCGCGCGTTTTCCTAAAAACAGAACCATGTTCCCCATGCATAAATCATCGCACATCTTTTGCAGGCGCATCATTTCTTCAGACATATCATTTGGGTCAACATCTGGCTCGCCGCCAATAATGGCGAGATGCACAGGCTGCTCCCGGTTCGTCAAACTCATATCCAAACAAGACATGGCTTTGATCAATGTATCAACGCCTTTCAGCGGTTCAATGCGCCCCACAAAAAGAATCATGCGGTTTTCAGGTCTTAACCCAATGAACTGCTTTGCCTCATCAGCAGGGATCGGGTAAAAGTGCCCCTTATCCACACCGGGAGGGATGACCGTTAATTTGGAAGCATCTGCCTTGTAAAGGAATCGAAGCTGGGTCAGTTCTGCCAGCGTGGCGACAATCACCCGGTTCACCCGCCGGAGAACCTGCCTCTCACCATTCAGCCGGTCTGCACCTGCGCGTTCATCTTCTGACCTTGCTACTCGATTCTTCATCTCACCTAGCGTATGATACATATGCACGATGGGTATTCCACCCCAGGCATCGCTCAGCTTCTCTGCCGCCAACCCAGACATCCAATAATGGCTGTGGATGACATCATAGGTGATGCCCTTTTCTTCGGCAAATTTGATGATGCCTTCTGCAAATTCAGGGATATAGTTCGCAATGTCACCCTTGCTGCGTGGCTCTTCTGGTCCTGCAGGGATGTGTACCACGCGGTTACCGTATCCCAACTCGTGGACAATATGCGGCACATGTTCATCTTGTGAACGTGTGAAAACGTCCACATGAATACCCTGGCGCCCCAACTCGCGGGTCAGGTCGCGGACGTAAACATTCATCCCGCCAGTATCCTTCCCTCCCAAGGTAGCAAGCGGACAAGTATGGTACGAAAGCATGGCAATACGCATTGATCAGAATCTCCTATACAATGACGCTGTGAAAACCGAAAAACTTGCGTGAATGGGGTAAATCTTTTATAATCTCGCCCGCTATAAAAACGCCACCGTAGCTCAGCTGGCAGAGCAGACGATTCGTAATCGTCAGGTCGTGGGTTCGTATCCCACCGGTGGCTCA
>JAFLCF010000130.1 GCA_017303735.1 Anaerolineae bacterium | reverse complement strand
TCCAGGATTCGGGTGTGCCCGAAAGAATGGGGTCAGTCATGAAATAAATCTCCTAAAGAATATGGTGTTTGAGGATCTGCCAGGCTTTGCGCAGATAGAAGCCAGGCAGTTCCCATTGGGATGGATGGGACTCATCCAGGATCCAGCGGCAGGCACGCCGCATGATCTCGGTTGAATTGAAGGGACCACCGATGGAATACTCCACAGTATGTCCGATGGAAATGAAACGACACACACCGCGCGCCACCAGGAGGTCGCGTAATGGCTTCTTGAGGGTTTCAGGATAGATGCCAACCGTCTGTGTGGAAGGATGGATGCGGTCCATGAGCTGAATGGGATCCTCGAATGGGAGGACCACTACCACTTTGTGGATGGGGAAGAAGTCGGGTAGATCGCCGGTGAGACTCACCACCACAGCGCCTTCGTTCCTATCCCCGCCGACGACATAATAGAAATCGTCCTGGGCACGGGTAGCGTTGATCTCATCCCGTAGGTCAGCTGGGAAATTCTTCGGCATGGCACTCAAGGATGGATCCTGGTGTTGCATGTGATCATATAAACGTCGCGCATATTCCATCGCCTGACCCGGGGATGCCTGCACAAAATGGAAGCGCGATGAACCGCAGGACTCCATGTTGAAGGAACCCGCATCTTTGGCGGTACGTTTTGCAACCTGTTCGATCTCGGCGCTGGATCGAAAGGCTTCACGACCCAAAATGGAAATGCTGAACTTCGGACCGAGGGCGATCACATCAATGCCGGAGGCTTGCAGGTTGCCATGATTGAGGGTCGAGTTGATCCCGCCCAGCGCGCCGCCCCACGAGATGATCTTTTCCAGATAGCGGGGTTGGATCAGCTCGTGCTCGAAGTCCTGCAATTCCTTCGACCAGTACACGACCGAGAAATGTTTGGTGACCGGATGATTTGAATCGACATCCATCATCGCGCCGACGATGGCAGAGGCGGTGAGCGGATCGTTGGGCGTGACCTTGATGATGTTGTCCGACTTGATCAAGGCGGCGCGGGCGATGCTCAGGGCAGCCACGACCGGGACATTGCCGGAGATGAAATGCAGGGTGCGCGCTCCATAGGCTCGTCGTCTTGCGATCTTGTCCGCATAGGGCATCTCGACCCAGCCGTCCAGATACTTGGAACCGATCTCATTCTCGACCATCGTGCGCAACGCCAGCTTCGAGAACACCACCGGGATCAGGTCATAACTGCCGCGCACGATGGACTCCGGCAGGGCGCTGAACGGCACGCTGAAACGACAAGCCTGTTCCATGCGGGCATGATTAAGGGTCATGGCTTTGCCTGCTTCGGCAAGGAAGTCGATGATCTCGCCAACATGTATGGAGGCAAAGTCACGCTGGAGTTGTACTGGATTCGAAAGCACTATCCGGTCAAGCAGGGGACGCGGGTCGGGATAAAGGAACTGATTCTTTCTGTCCCGGCTTTGGTACAACAGATCCTTTGCAGTGACTTCCTGCCCGCGCAGGATGAAAGGGATTTGGATGGGTTGTTCTGTTAGTGATGACATACACGTGAGGATACAAAAAGATATAGACGGGTGGTCTGTTCGTGTCGGCAGAAAAATGCCATGATTGATTGAAAATCCATCCTTGACATTCCAGTAACTGGAAGGTGTATATTAAACAGGAGTAATTCCATGAAAATACAAGAGTTTTCTCAACAAACTGGTCTATCTGCCAAAACAATTCGTTACTATGAATCGATTGGCATATTGCGTTCTCCGCAACGTGCGCCGAATGGCTACCGTGAATACAGCGAACAAGATTTGGAGCGCGCTCGTTTTGTGGCGGGAGCGCGCTCCCTTGAACTTTCGTTGGATGAGATTTCGGAATTGCTGGCTATGCAAGATCAAAGAGAGGCTCCGTGCCGAACCATGTTGAATCAGATCAAACACAAAGCAGAACAAATTAACGAGCGAATTGTGCTATTACAGCAAATGGAAAAAGATTTACGGAAACTTTATAAACTCGGCTTGACATTCCCGACTGATGACGTAGACGGTAAAAATTGCATTTGCCATCTTGTGAAAGAACGAAAAAACAATTGAAACCACAAGGAGAATTTCATGGAAAATCATTTTGACTTGTTAATTTTAGGTTCTGGTTCAACCGCATTTGCGGCGGCATTACGCGCGGCTGAACTCGGCAAGACTGCCGCCATGACCGAAATGCGGACGTTGGGCGGCACATGTGTCAATCGCGGTTGTCTGCCCAGCAAGAACCTGATTGAAGCCGCGCGTATTGTTTGGGAATCTTCCCATCCGCGTTACAAAGGTCTCAAACCCGCAAAGATGAAACTCGATTTCGGGGAATTGATTTCTCAAAAACAGGATGTCGTTCATGCTTATCGCGATAAGAAATATCAATCCCTCGTGTATGAAGAGGACAAAATCAAAGTCTTTAACGGTCTGGCAGAATTGATCGACAAGCACACTGTTCTCGTTGGCGGGCAGAAAGTCAGCGGCGACCAAATACTGATTGCCACAGGCACACGCCCAACGATCCCTCAGATTGAGGGTCTTGACCATGTTCCATATTTAACTTCTGACCTTTTGACATCAGACGAAGGACAGGAATTAAAGGAACTTCCCGAGTCTATGGTAATTATTGGCGGTGGTTACATCGCGCTTGAGTTAGGGCAAATGTTTCATCGCTTTGGCACACGGTTAACAATTCTGGAACGCAATCAAGTCATCCTTCCCAACTACGAGCCAGAAGTTTCCGAGGCTTTGACGTTTGCCCTGCGAGAAGAAGGTCTCCAGATTGTGACGGGCGCGCAGGTTGTGCGCGTCTCAAATAAATCAAGCAAGGAAATTGAAGTAGTTGCGAATCTTGGCGGCAAAGAACAACCTTTCAAAGCTCAGAAACTCCTGGTTGCCACAGGCAGAGAGCCAAACACCGATAATGCAGGTCTGGATAAGGTCGGTGTTCAACTCGATGAACATGGTTTCGTGAAAGTCAATGACGAATTGCAAACCAATATTTCCAACATTTGGGCGGCGGGGGATGTGATTGGTCGTCAAACAGAAAGCCAGCCAGCCACGCCTGTTGGCGCGCATGATGGCGTGATTGTTGCCAAGAATGCGCTCGCAGGTGCGCATCAGAAGGTTGACCATCGCGTGATTCCCCGCACGATTTTTACAGACCCACAGGTGGCAGTCGTTGGGCAGACCGATGAAGAAGCGGTTGGGTCAGGCATTCGTTGCTGGTGCGGTACGATTCCGCTGGAACTCGTTCCCCGCGCAGGCGCGACTCATCAAACCAACGGCATTGCGAAAATGGTGATTAATAGAGAAACGCAGGAAGTAGTAGGCGTCTCATTGGTCATGCCTAATGCGGGAGAGGTAATCCATGAGGCGGCAATGGCTTTGAGATTCCGCGCCAAACTTGAAGATTATATTGACATGATCCATGTCTACCCGACAATGGCGGAGGCGTTGAAGATCGCGGCAATTTCGTATTTCAAAGACCCTGCCAAGTTGTCTTGTTGCGCAGAGTAAATTGCATCTGTGTTTTGAAAGGAGTATGAAATGTCAAGTTGTTGTTCATTGCCTGTTGACGAAAAAGGGTTCTTGATTGAAATCCCAGAAGAGAACGCGCAGATCCCCCTACGCGCCAAAAATGCCTGTCCCACCTGCGGGCAGAAGGGAAAACCTGTAGATACGGCGACGGTGAAATCCATGTTGTCCGTTTCCCTCAATCAGATCAAAGATGTTCCGTATTTTTTCTGCCAAAACCGCAATTGTCCCACCGTATATTTTTCAAACGATGGTCTGCAAACGTTCGGCAGGGATGAAGTTCGGGAGCGTGTTTACCAAAAAGAGCCTGATATGGATGACACTTTCGTTTGCTATTGCTTTCGACATACCGTCGGCGAAGTTCGCACCGCTTCGTCTGAAAGTCAAGCAGCCATTTTGGACGACATCAACGCAGGTATCAAGGCAGGGCAATGCGCCTGCGATTGGCGAAACCCGCAAGGCTCATGCTGTTTGGGGAATGTGCGCGGCGTAATCAAACAGGCAGAAAAGTTGGTTGTTGCAACAGTTTAGAGATAAATGGAGTTAATCATGTTCTGGCAAAAAATTCGCAGTGGAGTTATGTACGTTGTTGCGTTCGTCAGTTGTCCATGTCATTTACCCATCACTATGCCGCTCTTTCTCGTTTTCTTAGCGGGCACGCCTGCGGCGGTATGGATCACGCAACATAGCGGCTGGGTATATGGGATTTTGACGGGTATCTTCCTCCTCAGTCTGGCTTTGGGCTTTGTGTGGATGGGATCGCCAGATGAAAAGGCTGGCGAAGTTTGCGAGCCGCGCCCAAATCGTTCGATTTCTTCCGTATCCACAGCAAAGAATAAATAAACGGTATGAAACGCTTGTTCATTCCGTTTCTGTTGATGTTTCTTGCGGCATGTGGTTCACCTGAATCAGCATTGCCAACACCAACAGTGGAGCCACTATCTGCAACGGATATGCCTCCCACTCAAACCGTATCCGTGATCGAAACTCCGACCCCTCTGCCAACGCCGCAGGCAACCTTGTCCATTGCTCCGCTTGATTCGTTTGGTGGTAATGAAATCTCTTTGGAAGGAATCACAAGTTTCGATCAGATGCCTGGAAATCGGGCAACTGGTCAGCCCGCCGCAGATTTTACTGCGCGGCTGTTGGGAGGCGGTACGTTTGTCCTTTCAAAGGAATTGGGGAAATACTTGCTGGTTTTGCCGACTTCCTTTGGCTGTGGAGAGTGCGTATATAGTTTGTACTTGCTCACCGAAGAGGCTAAGCCTGAAAATCCACACAGCATGAATGTTCTCGTTTTAGACATCTATATTCCAGATCTGCCCGAGTATTGGCAAAGTTACGCAGAAACAATCAAACAGCCGAATTATCGCTGGGCTGTCTTGGATACACCCACGTTCCTCGAGGGTTACGATGTTTACGGGTTGGGCACGTTTCTGGTGATTGACCCCTCTGGAAAACTGGTCTTTCACAGCGATGTCCCGCCCCCGCCAGAGGTTATCCGTCATCTCTTTACGCTGGCTTCCAATGAGGAACAAAAATGAAAACAAAATCTTCACAAAAACGCGCGGGGAAAAACAAAGCATCGTCAACCCTGCTTCGATGGGGTATACCCCTGCTCTTGATTGTTGGAGTGGCAATGATATTTGTCCTATCCCGTTCGCCGCTCCAGACCGATTCCAAACCGCCTCAATCTGGAGTTGGCATTGGTGACATCGCCCCTGATTTTAGCGTGCTGACACTGGAGGAAGGCGAGCTCTTCGTACTCAGCGAGAATCGGGGCAAACCTACCATTATCCTGTTTATGGCGTATTGGTGCGGCACCTGCCTTCCAGAGGCGCGCGCTTTGGCGCAACTGAAAAATGAATATGACGATCAGATCAACGTTATCGCGCTGGATGTTGACGCATCCAGCACAGCGGAAAGTCTGGAGCAGTTCAAGCAAGCCGCCGACAATGGAGCGTATACGTGGGCATTTGATTCCGATTTCAAAGTGGCTTCTTCATACCAAGTAAACGCTCTGGATACCACACTCATTTTGGATGCGAAAGGCATCATCGTCTATCGAGATCAGGTCCCAACCACGCATGCCGCCCTCAAGGGCGAATTGGAAAAACTCCTGCCATGAACACTATACGACCAAAGAAAGGTAACACAATGAAAAACCATGAGATTGAAGAACTGACGGCGTTGCTGGATGCCAGTTTCCGCGAAAACAGCAACGCGGAAGGTTATGCCCTGTTTCACCGCTTGATCCTGCTCCTGGCAGAGGGACAGGCTGTATCCCCTGCGCGTATTGCGGGAGCGTTGGAACGCTCCATCGAAGAGATCGAAACCACCCTGCGCCAAATGCCCAGCATCGAGCTTGATGAAGATGGAAATGTTGTCGGCGCAGGCTTGACGCTTCGTCCAACGCCGCACCGTTTCACGATCAACGACCGAACGATGTTTACCTGGTGCGCGTTGGATGCGTTGATGTTCCCAGGGCTACTTAAGCAGACAGTCCAGGTTGAGTCGCCGTGTGTTACCACAAACATTCCCGTGCGAGTAAAGGTAACACCGAACGGTGTTGAGCAAGTTGAGCCAGCCGAAGCGGTCGTTTCCTTGGTGGCTCCAGGCGCTTCAGCCGACATCCGACGTTCATTTTGCGACTACGTGAATTTTTTCAGTTCAAACGAAGCGGCTTCCGCATGGTTAAGTAAACATCCAGGCGCAATGACCCTGCCCGTGAAAGAAGCGTATCAACTCGGTCGGCGGCTGGCGGAATCTATCTTTGTAATCAAGGAGGCTGGCTTCTAAAATGGAAACCTTGAATTTTGCTTTTGCTTTTTCAGCGGGCGTGCTGGCGACGTTCAATCCCTGCGCCTGGGCGATGTTGCCCACTTTCATATCATTCTATCTTGGTTCACGCGAAGCCGAGTACGAACAACGGAGTTTTGCCGCCCGCGCCGCCGAAGGGTTGACTCTTGGCTTGCTGGTTTCGGGCGGCTTTTTGCTGGTCTTTAGCACAGTGGCTGTAATCCTGTCAATCGGGTTAAGATTTATCGTGCGCTACCTGCCTTTCGGTTCATTGATAACAGGTGTTGCGTTGATTATTCTCGGTTTATGGCTTTTGGCTGGCAAACCATTTCCGTTCTCCCTGTCCCTGCCTCAAATCAACCCATCCCGCACAAGGAATCCAAAATCAGCGTTCATGTTTGGGGTTGGCTACGGATTGGCTTCATTAAGTTGTACTTTACCTGTATTCATATCCATTGTTGGCGCAAGCCTTACAGTTTCTGGCTTTCTTTCAGGTGTAATTATGTTCGGCGGATATGCTTTGGGCATCACAGTTATCCTGATGGGCGTTGCGCTTGGCGCAGCCTTGCTAAAAGGCGCAATTGCGCAGTGGTATCGCAAACTCCTGCCGTATGTGTATCGCCTTAGCGCGGTCATGCTCATTGTGGCTGGGGTGTATCTTGTATGGAAAAGTCTGTATCTCCCTCTCATTTTGAGTAGACTTTAGCCACCAACACTTTACTTCACGTGTTCAAATGCCAGTTCGTTCAATTTTTCACCCGGTACTCTCACCGCCATCCGCGAGTTCCAAAACGTCCGTTACGGTGTTCTGCACAAGGATATCAATCTCATTAATGGCTTCTTCAAATTAATCAAAATTAGAAGCTTATTTGTATACCAGGTTTGGATTTAATATCCAGCGGGTCAACCCTTCGATTTCTGCTTGATCCAGATACCGAATTCGTAACCCAAAGCCGGCACACAATCCCACAAGTCCCTCCCACCAGGCAATTCCCTCATCACCTGGTAATACAAATTCCAATACAGTTCGCCGCACAAAGGGCAGCGGATATTCCTGCACGGCAAGGGATAAGCCCTGATGCAGGATATCCAGACCTTCCGCCTCAGGTCGCCCCCATCGTTGAACCTGCTTCTGGAACTCCAGCCTCGGCTCGGGGTCTGGCCAGAACAACTGCAGAACGCGCAGTGTCCAGCCCGGCTGCATAGAAGACAAGATCGCCTTGTACGCCTCCTGCGGTCGTACCTCGGGGCGATCCGGGTCGGCATAGACTTCGGCAAATAATCGGTGTGTATCATCCTCTCCGATCAAAGCCGCGTGGTTGCCGACCTGTGTAAAGCCCTTTGCCAGTACAAAGGTTCTCGTCGAACCAATGGTTTGCTCTGCCATTACAACCCTGCCTTGAAAATGGACTCAGGGATGTTCAAGTCATTGGCACGAAAGCCCGGTCGCATGGGACGGTTGCCGGTGGGCATCAACCCTTTACCGGCTTCATACTTGAACAACGGCGAAAACGAAGGACGTGCAGCGGTGCGTTCTACAATGGTGGACACTTCCACGATCTCACGCACAATTTGTCCATGCTGATGATTGCGCTCGATATATACCGCTGCGGTCACCGCTTCCGCAAAGGACTGCGCGATCTGGATCTCAGACATGCGTGCCGCATCCGGATGCGCCTGCACCACCTGCAAAAAGCGCGGCCAGACATGTTCAGCACTGGTGGCATGGATGGTAAATGCGCTATGTCCATGACCTGTGGCTGCGGCACGGATCAACTCCCAGGCTTCTGCTCCACGTGCTTCACCGATCACCACTCCATGCGGACGCGAACGTAATGCCGAACGAATGAGATCATACATGGTGACGGGCGGCGGACCGCCACGAATCTCGGGACGGGTTACGGTGTAGATGATGTTGCCTGTATCTGCCTTGCCATCCCCGTTCCAACCATTGAGGATAATTTCATTACTGTCTTCCACGATAAACAAACGGATCGCACCACGGGGGTAGTAGTCCAGCATCTCCTGCAGAATTCTTTGCCCCACAAAGGTCTTGCCCGAACCGGTCGTGCCGGCGATGACCAACGTACCGCCATGCACCATGACACTCAACAAATAATTCGCGGCTTCCGGTGTGAGAATGCCATTGCCACGCGGGAAATCCTTCGGATCGAACTTCGGACGTGGGACAGGTGGTAGTCTGTTTTGACAAAGTAAAGCAAGGCTTCCTTGTGTGAGATCAGATGCTGTTCGATAATTCGAAACACGCAACGTAATGGTGTCACCGTAAGGCGAGGCAGGTGGCATGACATAGTTGATACGCACGCCTTTCCTCCGCACGGTTCCATCCACAAGCGGAACCATAACCTGCAACATCGCATCCGCAATCGGGTAATCCGGTGTCGGCGCGCGTTGTCCAGCGCGGTCGATCATGACTCTCAGCGCATCGCCAATTCCATCCGGCGCAGGACCGGCATGTTCCCAGCCGTTCGTGGTCGTGTACACATAGATATGTCCGAGGTTGATAGCGATGTCTTCGATATCCGAACGAGCGATCAGTTCCAGTAAAGGTCCCATGCCGGAGAGTTCACCGATCAAACGCAGGATGTATTCCTTGGGCAAGGAGACGCCTGCATCCACCGCACGAACACTTATTTCTTCAAAGACCTGACGAGCCAGAGCTTCGATTTCCGTGGAAGTCATGCTTTTCTGCAAAGACTCAATCGCTTTCTTTGCACGTCCTTCCTCAGCAAGGAGATTCCACCAGCGTTCCATCTCATCCGAGGAACGCGCTTCCGAAACAGGCTTCAGGGTTTTGCCGGTAATGTCAAACATGGCTTAGCCCTTCCCGAACCAGCCGCGTTTTTTCGTCGGGCTGGGAAGCAATCCAATCCGTGAAGCGCCTTCACGCACAGCGGGGACAAAGTGGGAGGCAAAGCCGAGCAATGAATCCGCGAACGGTCCGAGTTCCTCCAACTTCTCCTTTTTGTAGCGCCAGATCAGGATGTCCTCCCGTCGATCCGAGTTCACGGCTTGGGCTGCCAGGCGTGGATCGACAATCGGGATGATGCCGTTCGGAATCAATGCCAATTCAATCTTGTCTTCACTCAAAGCTTGCTGTAACATCTTATGTGCCGCCTTAAAACCATCACCCACGACCTGGTTGTAGCAGAGTTTGACGCGGCTGCCGACGAATTCATGAGCGCTACCTTTGCCGACTACACTTGCCAATGAATTGATCATGCGTGCGATCCATCTGCGGGTCTCAGCAAGATCAGGAATTTCGGGTTTGATCACAATTGCAATCCCTTCGGCGGCTTTCAAGGCGGCACGATGCACCACATGTGCAGGATTGATGCCGACATCCATGATGACCACACCGCCTGCGGCGACACCTGCTTCATACAAGCCTTGGATTACTTCGGCGACTCTGGCTTCCTGTTGCAAGACTTCGTCGCCCAGATCATCAGTGATAAGACCTGGCAGGACTCGCAAGGTCGGTAAATTCTCCAAGGGGGTAAAGGCATTGAGATAGGCTGCCCCTGATGCGACATCACCCATCACGCCTTTGTTGGCTTTGGCGATCTCACGTCGCAAGAGTCCGATCATGGTGGTGTTCACCCGTTCCATGCGCATGTGATATTGCAGTGCGCCGGCATTGCCATCTGCATCTACCAAGTATGTTGTGATACCAGATAACGCAAGCGCCACTGCCAAATTTACTGCTACAGTCGTCTTGCCCGTTCCACCTTTAGGAGAAGTAATCGCGATCTTCCGCACTGCCATGCCGGATTGAATGCGAGCTGACATATCACTGCCGAGCACCGCTCTGCGATACTGATCGTCCGCCGCCAGATTGCCGGCATCCGCGCGACGCATCTCTTCATATAACTTATTGATGTCCACATCCGAGGGCGGATATGCAATGGATGGCACACCTACCCCATTCGCCCAGGATGCCATGCCATCGCCAACACCCGCGATCACAAAGATCAACTTGCCACGCTCCGCCGCCTTGACCAGACTCTCCGGGGAGACCGACGACTCTGGCGACACAACAACTAGAGCGCGGAAATCGAACAGGTCAATGTGTTGCGGCGTGAACGCCGCGATCTGAGCGATAACAGAATGACCTTGTTCCGCAAGCTGCATGTTCAAGCGGGATGTCACGGTTCCCGCACCGAGTAACAAAACTTGCATTACTGCCCTCCTCCCAGGATTTCTTCACGATCCTGCTTGAACAAGTCTTCGAAATCCCAATAGGTAAAGCCGGCAGAGGGTATTTCATCCCCTCGTGCCATGAGCGAGACCACCAAACGATCTCCCTGCTGCAAGGCAAGCGACAACACTTCACGGCTCTCATTTGGGACGAGCAGAATCAGCATCTTCTGCGTATCTTCAAGCGTGAAGGAGGAACCACCATCGCTATTCTCAGTAGAGTCAGTCTGTGCCGGCAAGCCTTGTATCGCGATCACACGTACACCCATTGGGAACAAATCCTTGGCAAGCGGTGGGAACGTGCGGTTCATCGCATCTGCCTGCTCCAATTCAAGCGGGGAGGGCTGGGCGGTCGGTTCAATATACCCAGGATCAATGACCAATTCCGGCATCGGAGTGGGCGTGCTCATCTGTTGAGGGCGGGTGCTGATCACAACGGTCACACCGATCAGGTCTCCGGGCAGGAACGCTTCTGCATCGGGCGATACCAAATTCATCGCGTCCAATGGCAGAGGGAATAAACTATGCCCGGGGAATTGAGCCAGCACAGCTGACAGGCGCGTGCCTTCTGCTGCCGGCGCCACGATGGCATTGCGAAAGACCGGCTGTCCGCTTCCAATCGGTTGGGCGACGATTCCGCCGACCACACCTGTCACTTCCTCACCGGGGATATACAGACTGGCGTTGTCATCCTGAAAGACGGTCTTGACCGCCAGGTCATTGGCGGTGATGACATCGCCGATGTTCAAGTCACGCGTGGCGGACAATACAGAAATGGTGGGCGGCTTCTGTGCTGCACCGAGAGCATTGAGGGCGATGAACGCCACCAGAAAAATTCCAACCGACACGCCCAACACCACCAGGTTCACACCGGTCGAAGCAATACGTTTTAACATGTTTATTCTTTTCTCCATTCATTGTTTTTTTCAAATGCCTGCCGCAGGGCAGGGGTTTCTTCAATCATCTCTTCGAGTCGTTCGAGTGTCTGGCGCATCAATCCATACAAAGTCAGCATGACGAAATCCGTCTTGATGTGATTGGACTTGAAGACCTGCTGATGGGTCTCTGCTACGGAGCGCACGACCTGCATCACGTCCGCATCCGCGAGCGCCTCCGCCGACACACGCGGCATATCCGGAAAGCACTCCTGGATCAGATCCGCTACATCCTGTCCAATGGATGCAGAGTGGGTCTGTGCAGGCTGTTCTGTTTCAGGTTGTGCAGGAGGGTCGAGCAGCTCTGCAACGGAAGTCTGCGGATCGGCGCGTAATTGTTCAATGGCACGCGGCAATCGCTTGAGCCCGGCTTGAACGGCTTCCAGCAAACGGGTCTGTGCCTGTGGGGAAAGCGCTGCCACGGCTTCGATGTTGCGCACGGAAACGTGCGGACGAAGTCCCTCGGGCATTGACTCCAACAACCGTTGCCGGCGTTCCTGTTTGGACTGGTACGACTCACTCATGGGCGTGACTATACTGTTCAGGAGGACAAGGTGGGTTGCATGTGTCGCTTACCGTTCCCACAAAAATACGCCCGGTTCACGACCGGGCGTATTGATCAGTTCCTGTTTATTCCCGAACCTCCCCAAAGATACGAATGTCATCCAGATGAAACTCCTTGTTCCCACCATCCTGGAAACCCAACTCAAGAACCGATGCGATCTGCCACCATCCCTGCGGCTGGGTGCTCACCAGGTAATTATCGCTCCAGACCTGGATCTCCACTGGTCCAAATGCCGGCATTGTCATCCGACACAGTTCCGACCCATCCACCGACACGGTTCCCATCCATTCGATCCTGCTGACTTGATGTAGGCGGATTTGATAGATGTGCCACAACTCCGGGTCCACATTCATGGCTTCGACCTGAACCGGCGCCCAATTGAGCGCCAGATAACAAACCGAACCATTGGCGCCATTGAAGGAGGACTCATTACCGATCACTGAAAATCCGAACATATCGAATGGCTTGGCAAAGAGACCATTTGCCTGAAGCGTGCCTTGTGGCTGCAGGACAACTCCCGCCGTTCCATAAAAATTCTCATCCACCCGGCTTTTGAATTCCACAACTACATCGCTCGAAGGAGTGGGTTGAAACCCACTGCCGCCGATCAACGTGACATTGTTGTATTGCTCGCTGGAGGGTTCGTGCCAGTCCGCGCTTTCCGTCTCGAACTGCGGGTCCTGGGCATGCCGGAGCGTGAGTTGATGATCGATCTCCATTTCCGCCGCGTGCCAGGCGGTTTCGTTCGATACCTGCCCGGCGCCGTTGATGATCGTGAAATCCCAAAAAGCCGTGGAAAGTCCAGCTTCGAAATCATCCATCAGCGGCGCAGGATTTTCCACACCCTCCGGCGCAAAGGCGGCTCGTCGTTCCAGTTGCCGGGTCTCATTCGAAACCGTCCAGACGGAAACCAACTGCTGAAAGTTAAGTCCAGCGAATAAAACTGCCGGCG
>JAFLCF010000013.1 GCA_017303735.1 Anaerolineae bacterium | reverse complement strand
GCAACAAGGCGAATACATACCTGAGAAAGATTTTCTTCCGCTCTTTGGAGAAGGTAATCAAGTGGAATTGAAAAGTGGGTGTTTTGTACTGCTTTTCCCTGAAGACGCCCACATGCCGAGTATGGCACTTGGAGAATCCAAACCTGCAAGAAAGATCGTTTTGAAGATCGCCGTGGATTAAAAAAACGTGGAGTTATCAAACTCCACGTTTTGCTTTACAAGCCAGTTGATTATCTTTTATCTTTCACAACCTTGCCATCTTTCATCACCAGCGGGATGTTATCGATATTCTCCAACGATCGGATGTCTTTCAATGGGTCGGTTTTTAGCAAGATTATATCGGCAAGTTTGCCCGCTTCAATCGTACCAACCTTATCACCCCAGCCCAAACACTCTGCCGCTGTCTTCGTTGTGGAGACAATCGTCTGCATGGGTGTCATACCGATCTTGTTCATCAGCCCCAATTCGCGCAGATTCGTCCCATGCGGCATGACGCCCGCATCCGTGCCCATGGCAATACGAACCCCAGCCTTGTGAGCGCGGCTGATGCTGTCACTGTGGATCTCGATCACTTCACGAGATTTGCGAATACCATACTCAGGCATACCACCTTTCTCACCTGCTTCAAGAACCGCCAGCGGAGCCAGCAAGGTTGGCACAAGATAGGTACCATGTTTGAGCATCAGTTCAATGGCTTCTTCATCCAAAAAGATGCCATGCTCAATGGAATGCACTCCGGCGCGGATGGCGTTCTTAACGCCCTCAGCACCCTGCGCATGCGACATCACCTTCACCTCGCGCCGATACGACGCTTCACGCACGATCACTTCCAACTCCTCAGGGGAGAACTGTGTAAACTCTGGGTGGTCAGTAGGGCTAAGCACACCGCCCGTGGAACAGATCTTGATGACATCCGCACCGGCACGCAGCACTTCACGCACTTTACGGCGGCAATCTTCTACGCCGTCCACGCGGCATTCGGGGAAACCGGGGTATGCCATGAACAGGTCATACTCCATGCCAGAGAGCATCCAACCATCGCCATGCCCGCCAGTGGTGGTCAGCACGCTAATGCTGATCTGCAAACGTGGACCGACGATCACGCCGCTTTCTACTGCCTGCTTGGTACCAGCATCCGCACCACCCGCATCACGCACACTGGTAATACCCGCATTGATGGTATTCCTCAAATACGTCACCGAATTATAGAAACGCATCGAGAAGGGCGTCATCATATCGCGGACAATGTTCACACCTTCCAACATGACATGTACATGCGTATCGATCATGCCAGGTAGGATGAAACCGCCTTTGGCATCGATCTCTGTCATCTGCGCATCTGGCAGACGAATGCTATTCGCTTTGCCCACGGCTTGAATGTGGTTGTCCTTCACGAGTATAGCGGCATCCGTCAGCGGAGCTGCGCCCGTCCCGTCGATCAACGTACCATTGCGGATCAATTGATAGCTCATGGTTCCTCTATTCTTTCAACAAGAAATCTCCACCATTCAAGACGCCATCCAAGATCGTCTTTACAGAAGCGGAGTTCAACAATTCATCCAACTCAAATGATTTCAGCTTTGTTTGTGTCACACGCACAGAGGGCTCAAGAAAATCACCAAAAGGCAGGGATGTTCTATACAACTGGTAATACAAGAAGCGTCGCGCATTGCGTTTAAACTCAGCAGGCACATCAATTGACTCTGCGTCCAAAAATTCTTGCATCTTTCGTCTTACTTCATCCACCGTCTGCGGAAAGAACACCGTGGGGTACTGCGTAAACCTCGCTTTGCCTGCACACAAAACCGGCATCCCCATTATGGAAGCTTCCAAACCAATGGTGGAGTTGTAAACCATGACAAACTTCGATCTCAGAATCAGCTCATAAGAACTGAGTGTTTCGTTCGATGGAACAAAGATCACATTGGGCAGTTCTGTAACCTTGTTCATTTCCACCCAGCCACCCACAGTCTCACGGCTGGCTTTGCGGACGCGTAACTCGTCAGGGTGCGCGCGGATGACGAACAAGGTTTCGGGATGTTCTTGAATGATCTCCAAAGTCAAGTCGAGCCAATCGAACATGTCTTCAAACACTGTATTGGCATGGGGTTGGCTGGTATCAAAGATGACGTTGGTAAAGATGGGCACGATCTGTTTGAATTGAGCCGCTTTTTGCAAAAAGGCTTCATCCAACCCTTTCATATCTGCCCAGAATTTGACGCCTGCCATGGTAAAGTCACCCTTGAAGCGTTTGGCGAGGTAGGCATCGAGCCGCGCATTTTGTGCTTCGTTCAATTCAAATTCATCGGGAATGCGAATGGGATAGGCTGTTGCTTCGCCTTCGGTGAAATACGCAGTGGCAGGCTCAAGTCCAACTTCGTGGGTGATGACGCGCAGTCCGCGTTTTTGGGCGATGTAACGCGCTGTCGCTTCGGGGTAGAACTGCCCATTAAAGACCACTACAGCCCGAGGCTGAGTCTGATCGAGAAAGTCCGAGAATTTCCACGCCACATTCCACGCGGACAAAATATATTCCCGCAAAAGATAGCGCGTGTTTTCGTCATCATTTAGGTGGTGAATACGCAGAACCCAGCGCAGACCTGGAAGGCAGAGTGCGCCGAGGGGAATGTCGTGATGAGTGAAACGTGATAAATGATCGATATCCAGATCACGAATGGCATTTTGAATCTCAGTATCACGTTGAAAGTTAAACCAGTTTACTTGTGTACCTGTTTTCTTGTCTACTTGTACGCCCGCATACAAGGCATTGCTCTGCATCACACAAGACTTGCACGGCATTTCTTTTTGTGGATTATCACGGTTCGTTCCAAGCACACATTTGCTCAAGCCCGAGTTACAAGCAAAATACGCCACAGGGATGCCCTGCAAGCGCAGCGCCCAAGTGGTGAGCAAATGAAAGCCGCTGTTCCACGAAAGATCGTCAATACCAGTAGAGGCTTTGAAGAAGACAACTGGCGCGCCGCTTGGCTTCGGTTCTTTACGAGCCACTTCCCGCGCCACCGATGCAACCTTGAGAAGTGTCAGTCTGCGGACCAGTCCGCGTTTGATGCGTTGAGTATAGAATTCAGAGAGTCGCTTCATGTTTGTAGTCTTGCTATTATAAGACATTGCCCATTAAATAATTTAGCGGATGACTCTACACCATCCGCTAAATTTATTCATCATCAGGCTTTGATCGCCAATTCATTCAACTGTTCATAATAGGGTTTGCACTCTTCCAAAAGCGGACGCAACCGTTCAGGGAAGGCTTCTGCATCCTGCTTCTGCACCCATTTTCCAAAGCCCGTCGATTGATGAACAGACTTATACCAATACTTCGCCCATGAACCATCTTCCGGGCGCGCACCCGCGTGCCAGCTCAACATCGACTCTTTGAATGGGATGCCAATCCGCTCACACAGTTCGCCCAACACCTTGCGCGGATTCAGCAAGATTTGCTTCGACTCTAAAATAGGCGGGTTTTGCCCAATCGACTGTAAATAACTCAATAACTCTGTATGTGCCTTATACCCAACATCCGTAAGAGTTGGGTTCTCCACTTGTGCCGCATAACTCGGCAGCATATCCACCGGGTCACGCGTCAATAACACATTCACCGTCTTTGAAAGAAATGCCATATCCAGGTTATATAAATGATGCGTCATATGCTTGAAGAACGCCACAGGCTTTGGCAAGTCTGCCAGTAGCAGATCACTCACAACTTTCTCGCCATCATTCTCCATCGTAGCAATCACTTCTTCCGCGCCAGGGTGGTACGCGCGTGCCGGTGTCTTCGATAAATAATGTGCATACAACGGCTCATCATAGACCACAGTATCATCCCGTTGCGCGAAAGAATACATCAACGCGGTGGACACATTGCGCGGACCGCTCCACAAACAGATGCGAACAAATTTATCAGACATGACTACATCGCCTCTTTCGCCTTTTGAACTGCCTGCTGAACTTCAGCCTTATACAAGGCTGTTAGTTTTTCCGTCATCGCCCCAGGTTGACCCGTCCCGATTACACGTCCATCGATCTTGGTCACAGGAGTCAGCCCTCCAAAGGTGCCGGTCACAAACGCTTCATCCGCACCGTAGACATCGAACAACGAGAAATTCTTTTGATGGCAGGGAATGCCATGATCTTGTGAAACTTTGATGACCTTTCCACGGGTAATGCCATTCATGCAATATTGACCGGTTGAAGTCCACACTTCGCCATCTTTGACCATGAAGAAGTTCGTGGCATTACAAGTGGATACAAAGCCATGTACATCCAGCATAAGTGCTTCGTCTGCACCTGCTTCAATTGCCTGCACCAATGCCATCACCTCATGCAGCTTGCTATGACAATTCAAGCGCGGGTCTAAATAATCGGGCGAGCCACGCCGAATGGTACTGGTGAACAAGGTCACACCGCGGTTGCGAGAATCAGGGCTGGCAAGTTTATATTCGGGGATAATGACCAGATTCGGTCCGGTCAACACCAGGCGCGGATCCTGAGACGGAGTCTTCTTCGTGCCACGCGTCACCATAAAGCGGACATGCACCCCATCATGCATGTTATTGGCTTTAAGCGTGTGCCAGATCTTCTCGGTCAATTCTTCGCGGGTCATTTTCATGTCCATGCCCACTGTGGCTGCCGCCTGCCAGAGACGATTCAGATGCTCATCGAGGAAGACCAGCACCCCGTCATATAAACGAAGCGCCTCCCAAATCCCATCGCCCACCAAATATCCGCTATCAAATACTGAAATCTTTGCTTCATTACGTGGAAACAATTCCCCATTGACATAGATCAAGATCTTGTCGTTCCGATCGTCCTGTACAGCGTTATGCGTTCCATGAACAGCCATGCGTAGCTCCTCTGAGTGAAGTGCCTTATTATAAACAAGGCGACGGGTATCCGTCGCCTTGTTTGTTTACCAATCGTTATTTTTCTCGTAGCCCAGCCTTACTATCAAATCACCTGTCACATCTTTGAATAGCTTCTTATGGTCTTCAGTGAAGTGCTGCGTCCAGCCGCCGGTTTTGCCCGAGCGGAAGGTGTGACTCTTCTTGGGCTGAATGGCATCTACAAGAACAGTCAACGCCTTTTCGCGCGGAGTGGGAATCTTGTAACCAGTCTTTTCCACTTCATCCAGCATTTTCAGGAGAGTTGCATCGCGGTTGTTGATGAGGTCTTCAAAGCGGATGCACATGGTGTTCTTCTGTTCCAACCAGGCAAACACGCCTTCATATCTCTGCTTGACGCTGACCATCTTCAAGCCGTCGCGATCAATACCGGTGATTGCCACATTGAGCCTTGCTCCGAAATCAGGCAGGGAGTTGTAGTAATCGTGCATGCCGTGCTCTTCGTGCATATCGGTCGCGAAGAACACTTGTGAGACGAGCATATCTCTCGGGTCGCGATAAATAAAATAGTTCACGCGCCCGCTCCCAGTTAAGAAAGAGGCATTTTCTTCCGTCGCATCTACATAACCCCAGCCGATGACTCCCTTGGGCGTGCGTTTCAGATCCGCGAGAATTTCTTCTTTCGTCTTTCTTCTTCCTTCATATGTGATCGTCCGCACGGGGTCGGCATCCACATACTTATACGGCATGATCTGCGTAAAGCCATTCATCACCTGCAAAAGCAAATGCGAACCGCTCTTGGGTTTGGAGTTTGCAAATATGGGCGGCGCATCGTTAAACGAAAACCGCTTCCATCGCCAAATGGCTTGAGCGGTTTTTCCATACGGGCGGAAGGCGCGACGAAGGTTTTTCATGAGTCTCAAGTTCAAGGTCAAATATTGAAGGTTACAGGTCTTTGAACTTTCCAACCTGTAACCTTCAACCTGTAACGTGCTTTTATTCGTTTACCACGCGGCGAAGTTTCTTCATTGGACCCTTCTCAGAGTCGTAGATGCGCTTGACGCCATCGCCCAAAGCGGATTCGGTCACACGAATGTATTTTACAAGTGAGGCAAAGCCATGCGGCTCCACCGAGGCGGCTTGGTCGCTGCCCCACATGGCACGGTCAAGCGTAATGTGACGTTCGATGGAAGTTGCCCCAAGGGCAATCGCCACCGCCGAAGGAACCAACCCGGTCTCATGCCCGGAATAACCGATGGGGTTCTTGGGGAATTCCTTGCGGAGCGTTTCGATCATTTTGAGATTCAATTCTTCCGGCTCGCAGGGATAGGTACTGGTACAGTGCATGATGACGAGGTTATCTTCACCGACTGCATTCACACCTTTGTGAATTTGTTCCATGGTAGACATACCCGTGGAAATAATGACCGGCTTGCCCGTCTTGCGGACGTACTTGAGCAGGTTATGATCGGTCAACGAAGCGGACGGTACTTTATAGGCAGGGGTGTCGAACTTCTCCATAAAATCTACAGAGGGTTCATCCCAAACAGAAACCATCCAGTCGATGCCCTTCTCTTTGCAATAACGGTCGATCTCACGATATTGTTCTTCGTTGAACTCAACCTTGTAGCGGTAATCCAAATACGTGATGTAACCCCAGGGCGTTTCACGCATTTGTTTCTGCTGTTCAGGCGGCGTACACACTTCAGGCGTGCGCTTCTGAAACTTGACCGCGTCTGCACCGGCATGGACAGCCGCATCAATGATCTTCTTGGCAACATCCAGATCGCCGTTATGGTTGATGCCGATCTCTGCGATCACATAGGCAGGATGACCATCTCCCATCATTCGATTTCCAAATTTAATTTCACGAGCCATTTGATCTCCTAGTTTTTTTACATAGTACGCAATACGTGATTCGTAATCGTAAGGCTTATTTTAATCTTGCCAATATCAAGTCGCACAATTCGCGCAATGCGCCGAACCCGCCATTGGTCTTTAACACATGGTCTGCGGCGCGCAGCACTTCGGGGTAGGCATCTGCCACGGCAACCGACCAGCCTGCGATCTCATAACACGGCAGGTCGTTAAAATCATTTCCCAAATACACCACCTGAGAGGCATCAATATTCTTCTCAGCCAAATACTTCTTCAACGCCTCGCCTTTTTCATCCAGACCCATGCCGTGGATCGCCTCAACCTTCATCTTCTTGGCACGCATACTCACAACCGGATTCACTTCCGAAGACAGGATGATGACATCGATCCCGATCTCACGCATCTGTTTGATCCGCATCGAATCGGACCTGGAAGCTGCCACTGTTTCTTTACCATTTTCATCCACCCAGACCCTCCCGTCGCTCAAGACACCATCGAAATCGGTGACGATCAGTTTAATGGTCGCTGGCATCGCGCGGCGCGGGCTGCCCGGTGAGACGACTTCCAACCCGCCATAGACCACTGCTTCGTATTTCTCCCAATCAGCGGGCGTGTCAATATCCACGGTATATTTCGGGTCGATCACCAGCGGATAGATGGTATTGCCGGTCAACGACTCTTTATCCACGATGGTCGATGTGCGGATGGCGTCGATGTGACCCGTCTGCCAATAGACCGGCGGCAGGATCTGGCGCGGCGCATTGTACGGCTCGTGGATGCCGGGAACTTCCAGCAATTGTCCAAGCGGTTTTTCTTCGCCGTTGAAACGCCACATCTTAAATGGGTTTTGCCCCGCAGGGACAACGCCACGAACACAATCGGCATCTTTATGGTTAAGCAAGATGCGAATTGCATCATCCACCATGGTCTGCGGGCGAATGGGCGATGTAGGGCGTAATTGAACAACGATGTCTGCACGATACCCTTCTACATCTTCAAGCCATTTGAGGGCATGCATAAAAACAGGCAGGTCGGTGGTTTTGTCCTGTGCCAACTCTGCCGGACGCAGAAAGGGCGTCTCCGCACCCCACTGACGGGCAACCGCTGCGATCTCTTCATCATCCGTCGAAACGATCACACGCGTCACCAGTTCCGATTTTTTCGCCGCGGCAATGCTCCAGGCAATAAGCGGATAACCCGCAAACGAGCGGATATTCTTACGCGGAATGCCTTTCGAGCCGCCACGAGCAGGGATGAGAGCGAGGATGTTTGTCATAAGTTCTCGATATTCGCAACTCGATATTCGACATTCGTCAACCGAATATCGAATTCTCGATTATCGTTTTCTACCAAGCCGTCCAACCGCCATCGACGATGACGTTATTGCCGGTCATGTAAGACGAGGCTTCGGAAGCAAGGAACAATAATGCGCCGTTCATTTCGTCCTTCTTTGCCATGCGACCAAGGATGGTCTTGGCGGAATAGTTCTTGACGAAATATTCTTCATGGTTGTTGTATACACCGCCGGGCGTCAACGCATTGACGCGGATCTCGGTCTCGGCATAATAGGCGGCGAGATATTTGGTAAAACCCATGACGCCCGCTTTGGTGGTGGTGTAATACGCCGGTTTGTATGCCACACGCTTGCCGTCTTTGATATATATACGTTGATCTGGTCCGTTTAAACCATACGTTGAACAGATGTTAATAATGCTACCTTTTTTGCCCTGCGCGATCATCTGTTTGACACAAGCCTGGGTGGTGAGGAACATGCCGGTCAAATTGACGTTGAGGGCAGCTTGCCAGTCTGCCAGCGGATAGTCTTCGAAGGCGCCGGGTGCGATTCCTTTTTCGGCGGCGGTCGGGTCAAACTTGGGGTCGAGCGCCGCCGAGTTGACGAGAATGTCGAGGCGGCCGAACTGCTTGACGGTTTCAGCGACCAGTTCCCGGGTCGATTCGAGGCGGGTCACGTCGAGGGGAAATGCCATCGCAGAGTATCCGGCTTCGGTGAGTCGAGTCGCGGTCTTGCCAGCAAAATCCATGTTGAGGTCTGCGGCAACGACAGCTGCGCCTGCTTCGGCAAGGGTCTTGCAAAATTCATAGCCCAACTGTCCGCCGCCGCCAGTGACGACTGCAACACGGTCTTTCAAATTGAATTTATCGAAAATGGTCATGTGAAGTCCTTATAAGACCTGTCAGGTCTGAGATTACGGATATGCCGTATAGATTGTATCGCCTTGTTTGTCAACCGAGAGATACAAACCATCGGCGAGAATTTGATAGACCGATTGTACATCTTCATCCTGCGAATCGATATCGAAGAGCGCCAGCACGGCATTGCCAGCCAATACATCAGCTTGCAGTTCAGCAACGCCTTCGTCGAAACGTCCGCGCGGTAAACCAGTGACCGGGTCGATCAGGTCTGGCAAAACATAGCCGGGACGGTTGGTATAAAGGTAAACTGGCGCGGTTTCGTTGGAATAAATGCGCGTGTCTTCAGGCAATGTTTGTAAAAATTTTACCGCCTCCGAGTCGAACCATTGGAAGGAGGCATATCCCTGCCCGCCCTTGCGGAGTTGGGTGAGGGTGTCGGTGAAGTTGAAGATGGAAGATGTGAAGGTGTGCGTCAGAATGATAAAAAATGTAATCCGTGATGCGTAAAACGTGAAACGTGAAGACGTTGCGCCCTTTTGCCAAAGCCGCCAGCCGAGATAGACCAGCATAATGAGCAAGCTGACATACATTGGCGCGACGATTCGGAGTTGAAATTTAGTACTGGCATCGAAGAACGTCATCGAAGAAATAATGGAGGCGAGATAGCCAAAGATATACAGGACGCTGATAAAAGACAATACTTCTGGCGTTTCAACATTCGGTTTGAAAAATTTCTTCAAACCTTTGAAGATAACCCAAATAAACAAAACGAGAATGAGAATAATAAAAATAGAAACAAACAAGTTGGGAATTTTAATCAGAGCCTTTCGCCATTCTTCAACAGGCAAAATGAAGGTGGCGAAGTTAGAAATGCCAAGTTGAATATTTTCAGCAGTGATGGGGTGATAGACCAGTGTGCGATTCGTAGCATTGTCTGCAAGCAGTCGGTTGCGGATGCTCCACGCAAAGGCAAAGGGAACGAAACCGGCGAGGAAGATTCCTGCACGGGTCAGGCGTTGTTTCCAGGTGGGGTGAAGGATGAAGAGTGAAACGAGAAATGTGGCGAGCAGAGCAAGCCCGGCATAACGGGTGAGGTAGGCAAAGGCGGTGAGGATTGCCGTAATGAGCAATAAACCATTTGAACCACGAAGGGCGCTAAGTTTTTTTTCCTTGGCGTTCTTTGCGCCCATCGCGGTTGATTCGCTCTGCTCGTCAATGGAAAAATAATGCCAAAAGGATAAGAATGCCGCGAGAGTGAAGAAGATATACAGCGGCTCGCTCATTGCCGTGGTGTGGACTCGGAATAATTGTCCATTCAGCAAAAGTAAGAAAGCAAGCACACCTCCTGCGACCTTTGACTTGGTCATGCGCCAGCCGATGATGCCAAGCAGAAAAATATTCGCGCCAAAGATCAATGCATTGACCAGGCGTGTGCCGCGCAGGGGGTCGAGTCCGCTTAAGCCGACGAGGGCGAGTACGGAAGAAAAACCCGGGGGGAAATGTGTAACCGGTTGATTGGAAGCGAGCCACGCTTCGCGATAGCCTTGTCCACTTAAGATGCTTCTCGCTCCAGCAATATAGGCAATGGAATCATCGAAGAGTCCCATTCCCTGCGGAGTCGCATAGAGGATGAGAAAGGTTCCTGAAAGAGCAAGCAGGCTGAGGATTAAGAATGAAGCGTAAGGGGGTTTGGTCATACAAAGAACAAGTGACAGTCACCTTAAAGGTGACTGTCACTTGCATCAGATTACTTCACCGGAAGCAGGAAACCCTGTTCTTCCAGATATTTAACGATGATGCGGGCGTTGTCTTCAGGGGTGGATTCATAACCCTTGAGCGTGATCTCCGGCTTGACGGGCGGCTCATACGGATCATCCACACCGGTGAAGCCCATCGGCTTGCCGTCGACCATCGCCTGGCGCGCCTTGGCATACAGACCCTTCACGTCGCGTTGTTCGCAGACTTCGACGGGAGTATCCATGAAGACTTCGATGAAGTTCTCGCCGACCATCTTGCGGGCTTCTTCGCGGGTGGCGCGGTACGGACTGATGGCAGCACAGATGACGATGCCGCCGGCATGTACGATCTCGCCAGCCACAAAACCAATGCGCAAGATGTTGGTGTCGCGATCTTCCTTGCTAAAGCCAAGACCCTTGGAAAGGTGCGTACGGACTACATCGCCATCGAGGATCGCAGTTTCACGTCCGCGTTCGAGGAGCAGGGTGGTGAGCACGGAAGTGGTCGCAGACTTGCCAGAACCGCTCAAGCCGGTGAACCAGATACCAAAGCCCTGCTCGTGGCGCGGGGGATACATCTCGCGCAGAATTTCTGCGGTCTCGGGGCGGGTGAACCACTCGGGGAGCAGTTTGCCCTTGGCGAGATAGTCATCACGCACTTGTGTGCCGGAGATGTTGGCAACCTTTGCGCCCTTGGGAACATCCTTCTCTTCCACGTAGCGATCTTCGTCGGGGAGGTACACAAGCATTTCGAACGGAACCATCTTCACGCCGAGTTCGGCTTCGTATTTTGTCATCAATTCCTGCGCATCATACGGACCGTAGAACGGCTTGCCAGTCGAATCATTGCCAGGACCTGCGTGATCGCGCCCAACGATGAAATGATTCGCGCCGTGATTGCGGCGAATGATCGCATGTAACAAGGCTTCTTTCGGTCCAGCCATGCGCATTGCCAACGGCAGCAAGCTGAGCATGGTGCTCTTCTGATCGTAGTGATTATCGACCAATGCCTTGTACGTGCGCACGCGGGTGTAGTGATCCACGTCGCCGGGCTTGGTCATACCAACCACAGGGTGAACAATGAGCGAGCCATTCACCTGAGCCGCAGCACGCTTGGTCAGTTCTTCGTGAATGCGGTGCAAAGGATTGCGGGTCTGGAAAGCAACGACATTATCATGCCCCATCGCTTCGAGCATTTCACGCACCTGAGCCGGGGTGTGGCGCAGGTTCACAAAATCGTAATACTTGGGAAGGTTCACAACCTTCATCGGACCGCTGATGCAGACCTTGCCCCAGCGTCCCATTTCAGAGACCATCGGGTGCTTGGTATCGGTCGACCCGTATGCGAGCGCGGCTTCGGTGTTCGCATCCCAGTGATAGACCTCTTCAAGAGTCATCACAGCGATCAAGTCAAAGTTTGCGGAACGCAGCGCGAGTTCTTCACCCACAGTCGGCAATTCCTTCGGGTCAGCTGTCAGCGTGATCGGTAGCGGGAAGAGCGTGCCATCCGCGAGGCGCATCTCTTTAAGTACGCGCTCGTAATCGGCTTTGCCCATGAACGTGGTAAGAGGTGAAAAGCCGCCCGTAGCGATCAACTCAAGGTCGCACAGATTGCGCATGGTGATCTTGATCGAAGGCAGATGCCCAGCGCGGGCGATCAATTCTTCGCGCTCGGCTCCCTTCACAACCAGGTCAACAAGTTTTCCACCATAGGGGGGGATCAGATTAGCTTTTGCCATTCGTTAGTTACTCCATTGAATTCATAAACCCTGAAAGCAGAGTTTGGATTGTCATACAAGCGCCAATTATACTCCAAAATTCAGCGGGTGAATTTTGAAACCAGATATAATTTCCCTCGATGAACTCCAAAAATTTACGAAACATCCTTTTCGCCCTGCTCGTGCTCGGATATATTTTTTACTGCTATCGCTACATCGCCGCCACCAGTTTTGTCCTTGAAGGCAAAACCTATTACGTCCTCTTCGACGATGCCATGATTTCGATGCGATACGCCTATAACCTCGCCCACGGCAATGGGCTGGTCTGGAACCCAGGCGAACGTGTGGAAGGTATCACCAACCCACTCTGGACCGGCATCATGGCGCTCGTCCACTTTCTGCCAATCGGATTAAATCAAACCGGACTCTACATTCAAATTCTCGGCGCCTCTCTCCTAACCTTGAACCTGTTTCTCGTTAAGAAACTGGTCGAACACTTTAGCGATGACCTCTTCGTCATGCTCGCCGCCGTGGCATTGACCGCCTTCTATGCCCCGCTCAACTCCTTCGGCTTGCTCGGCATGGAAGTGAGCCTACTGACCTTAATGCTGACGGCTGCTGTTCTTCTTGCTGTGAAAAGCGAAGGGCGTTTCAACATCTGGGTTTATGCTTTACTCGCCATCGCCACCCTTGTCCGTTTTGACATGGCGGTACCTTACATTGTCTTTCTTGGGATATTGTTCTGGACTCAAAAAGAAAATCGTAAACAACATCTCATCTGGGGTTTGGGCTTGCTCATCCTCTTCCTCGGCGGACAATCCCTCGCGCGCTTCATGTACTATGGCGAATGGCTTCCAAATACCTACTACCTCAAAGTGGAAGGCTGGAACATCACCCTACGCATCTTGCGTGGACTATATGCACTTGTTCAATTTGCATACTTCCATAACTGGGTTTTATTCCTGCTGCCTTTATCCATCTTCCTCCTGCGCCGCGATTGGAAGTTGACGCTGATGACCTTTTTACTCACAGCACAGATCGCCTACTCCGTTTATGTTGGCGGAGATGCCTGGGAAAACCACGGCGGCGCGAACCGATATATCATCATCGCCATACCTTTGTATTTCATCGGCTTCAGTTGGGCAGCAGTGGAATGGTTGAAACGCGGAGTGAGCATGCTGAACCTGAAACAGCAAACCATCGTGGAATTTAGCTGGCGAACGGTATTTATCATCTTGTTTGCTTTCTCCCTCCTGACCTTTAATGCCCTGCTCGGCGATTGGAAATCCATCGAACGCTGGAATCTGACGCGTCGCCCCGATTATGTGGCAGGCAACGACCGCAACCTACAGATCGCCACAGCGTTGGAGCAAGTTACCACACCCGGCGCATCCATTGCCGTCATCGGTGCAGGGACGATTCCCTACCTGCTACCAGATCGTTATGCCATCGATATCTTAGGCAAAGCCGACCCATATATCGCCCATCAAGACGTCCGCACACCCATGGGCATCCCAGATATTCCTAATATGCGTCCCGGTCATATGAAATGGGACTACGCCCACACCTTTGGCGAACTCCAACCCGATGTGATCGTCTCGCTCTGGGAAAACACCAGCGAAGAAGCCGAACCCTATCTTGTCAACTACGAATACCTCAGCATTGCATCTGGAATCAAAGTATATTTGAAGAAAGACTCACAGAATATTCACTGGGAAATTGTGAAATAAAAAAATCGGCGGAGAATATCCGCCGATTTTTTATAACGCGATCAACCTGCCTGTTTTTTGCGATTCATGCACCGCAGAAATGATCTTCTGCACTTGAATCCCATCTTCAAGACCACAGGAAGGTTCTGCCCTGCCCGCAACCACATCCACAAAATGACTGGTCTGTTGTTGGAACATGACGTTGCGTTCCCAGCCTTCAGGCAAAGGAAAGACATCCCAATCCTTCTTATCAATTCGATAGATCCGTGCCGCACCATCAACGAGATTCCATTTGATGGTACCGTTCGTCCCAATAACGCGGAACTCATGCTCTGGCGGCTGTTGGTTGTAATCCAGGTGCAGGCTGCCCAATGCACCGCCCTCAAACCGCAAGCCGATCTTGGATGTATCGTCTGCGGTCACTTCAAGATCGCTTAGTTTATCGGCAAAGCCCCAAACGGATTCCACCTTCTTCCCAACCAACCATGGTAAATAATCCAATGAGTGACATTGAGTCGCCACCACGCCGCCGCCCATATCGGAGCGTGCGGCATAGCCCGTGCGATAATCTTCCCATGGGTGCCAGGCGGGTAAATACTCTCCAAAGTGGATGCTTGCAGAAACCACTCGCCCGATCTCACCATTCTCGATCAACTGCCGAGTCTTGACCATACCTGGGTGGAATCGAAACTGGAACGCCACTAATACCTTCGAACCGCTTTTCTGTACGGCTTTGTGCAATACATCTACACGTTCCATGGAGGCAGCAATAGGTTTCTCCAACAAAATGGCACAACCCGTTTCGGCGGCAGGGATCGCAATATCTAAATGCAATGAGGTGGGGTTAGAAACAATGACTGCATCGGGCTTATGTTTTTTCAACGCCTCGGCAAAATCTGTTTCCACCGGATAACCCGCCAATTCATCCTCAGGCATCGTTGCCTTATGCGTGCGATAAAGGACAATGTCCGTTTCGCCCAGTGCAACCAGATTGCGCATATGACGTCGCCCCACAGAGCCAAGACCAGCAATTAGATATTTTTTAGTAGATTGAGACATGGTAGATTGGTAGATTGGTTATTCAAGATTGAGGTTATCTGCTTCGTATGTTGGAGAATCCTCTTTAATAACACGCTCACCATATTCCTGCTTCCCTTGCTGCTGAGTTCTAACATATCGGATATATCCGTTCAAGGAACGCAAAGCGGAATGTATCAACTCTCTTTGCTGTTCCAGTATACCGCTTATATATTTACGTTCATTACAGGCGATGAAAGCACTCAAAACTTCCATTAAGGAACCTCTGGCAATATAGTAAAAGCGAAGACTATCCAAATAGTGATAACGACCGTAACCTTCAGCAATATTCAATAAAATACTGGTTGCAGCCCGACGTAACTGGTCTGCAAGATTATACTTTTCTTCAGGAGGCAAAAGGTCAACAACTCGATATGCTTCACCAAAAACCTGCAAAGAAAGTTTGTAACAATCCAAATCCTCAAATCCGCGCATTTCTTTTTCACTCATTCCGGTCTCCCAATTTACCGATTTCCTAGTCTACCAATCCACTAATTTCCTAATCTACCAATCTACCGACTTCTCATACCCCCACTTCACCAACACATCGCCTGCTATTTCCTTGAACAAGGCTTTATCCCGCGCCGTGAACAATCGCTGCCAATTACCTGCCTGTCCCTTTGGCAAAAACGACGCAATACCTTCATTACGTTTCGCCTGCCACTCTTCATCAGGGTTGGAAGACATTTCTGCAAGCAGTTGTTTCTCCAGCGCCTTATTGACCTTCTTCACGCCGAGGAACTTCCATAGGCGCGATAGTTCAGTAAAGGGTTGAGAAAGCATATCTTCATAACGCAGGGACATATACTTTCCATCATACAAGCGTTTACATTCAGAGTCGATCTCGTTCAAGTCGTCCACCCAGCGTTTGGCAATATTACGAATGGACATTTCAGTGAAGATCGAGCGGCGCCCGTCGCTAAATGGAGCCGAGTCAGTTTGCAGGTCCGAAATGATGCGTTTGTCTTCGGAGGTGAGAAATTTCGATTCTTCCACAAAGTTGCGGAAGCGTTCCGAGATCAATACGTCGCGCCCATCACGGACGATGTAGATCAGTTTGGCATCGGGATATAAAAGATGCGTGTCGCGCACCACCTGCCCGTGGATCGTGGATGAAGGGCTTTTATCTCCGACAATGTGTTTGCCCACCTGGGCGGCATCTCGTTCCATGATGAAGTCGGCGGCGGCACGCAACACGAGCGGAGAAAGGTCGCGTCCCTGATTCCAGCGATTCGATTTGCGCGTCAGCCATTCTTCGGCTTCGGGCGAATCGACCAGTGATTTGAGCATGGGCTTGCGCGTGAAAAAATGTGCCTGATAATTTGCATGGACTTCGTCGTGCAAACGCAAAAGGCGCATAAGAAGGGTCGTACCAGAGCGGGCATGGCCGAGGATAAAGAATTTTTCGCGCGGAAAGAATTGCTTGATCTCTGCCAGTTCTTCAGAAGTAATGGCAGGGATGGGATTACGGCTTTTCTTTTTAGGCTCGCCCTTAAGCAGGATGCGGGCAGCAGATTTTATGCGGGACAGCATTGTTTTTTCCAATTTCGCAATATCAAATAATCAAGGATGAATGAAAATCACATTGATGTTTAATTATTTTATATGCAGGAGGATTTTAAAGTGTTTCTTAAGAACATCATCTCTTTCAGACGAAGAATTATAGCATGGGAAAATTAGGGTGAAACTGAGCGTGCCAAGCTTATAATCTTTCTATTCCATCAGGTCCATCAGAAACGTTTTTCCACAGGATGAGAGTTCCATGAAACCGTTCAAAAGATCAAAAGTACTGGCTTCTCTCTGGCAAAAAAGCAAAGCTTTGGCAAGCCACCTTAATGAGCGAAGCAACGGTTGGTTATGGATACTGGCAAACTCCGTTCAAAAAACATTAATGCCCGAGACCTCGATCATGGCTTCGGCTATTGCCTATATCTCACTGTTTTCACTCTTTCCTCTCATTCTACTGAGCATTTCGCTTGCAAGCTTTGGCTTTAGTGCTTACATAAACCAACAAGCCATGATAAAAAGTCTGGAGTTCGTAGCCCCTGCATTGGAACAGCTTTTAGGGCAAAACATTGAAGAGGTGATCCGTGCTCGTGGGCATGTAACCAGCGTTGCTTTGCTCAGCCTGTTATGGTCTGCATCCACTATCTTTTATATGTTGACCCACACGTTAAATCGGATCTGGCGAATCAAACAAAGACGTTCTTCCTGGAAGGCTCGTGGAGTGGCGATTCTTTTTGTTTTGGGGTTTGTGGGACCAACTCTTTTCCTGATCTCACTGACAGGGAGTGTGATCACCAATATCCGTTTTTGGCTGCCAGACCTGGTGATCCCCCTTGGCTATGGACTCAGTTTGTTATTGACGCTCCTGCTCGACGTTGCGTTGTTCATGGTGTTGTACATCATCCTTCCGCACGGGTCCGCCTCCTGGCGTGAGGTCTTGCCAGGAGCAGTAGGAGCCGGGTTACTGTGGGAGTTGGCAAAAAGAACGTTCCTATACTTTGTTTCCACCTATATCAGCATCACCAATCTGGTGTATGGAACGTTGACAACGATTATCGCATTCCTACTGTGGGCATATATAGGCAGCCTGATATTCATCTTTGGAGCATATCTGAGTGTTTCCTACCAAAAAGTCAGGCTCGCTCAATCGGCAGATTTATCATCTCTTCCAATTCAACATCACCAATCCGGCAAGACAGACAAGGATCCCGGCAATGTTGACCCATGAGAGCTTATCTTTGAATACAAAAATCGCCACAGGTACCAGAATGAGCGAAGCCAGAACCGTAACCAACACTGCCGCAATACCAAGGTTCCAGCCAGCGCGATACATCAACAAATAACCGAACTCGATTCCCATTACGGCAACTGCCAACCCCACACTCGCCCAATTCAGCTGTTTTAGCTCTGCTGCAACACTTGAAGTGGGGAAGAAAAAGAAAGTAAACAGGGTTGCCACAAAGGCAACCCCATACGTCACCAACAACGAAACCGTAAAGTTCACATGTGCAGGTGTGCTTTTGGCAACAAAGTGATAAAACGCGCTAGAGGCGATCGCCAAGGCAATTGAGAAATAAAAGAGGGTCATCGAACCGGCTTTGCTCATTGAACGGTTATTTGAACGTGAATGTTTCTTGAGTGATCTTAATCTTATGAATAAACGCCGGGTCGCTCAGGCACATCAAGTCACCAGAACGGGCAACTGATTGCTCTTCGCCAGTGATCCATGCGATACCCCAATAACAACCCGCCAGCACCTTGCCGGTATACACGTCATTCCTACCCAGAGAAAGAGAATAGGAAAAACATTCATTCTTATCGTTCGCAGAATTCATCCCGAACGCAACCGTGGCACTACCCTGAGATTCATTATAGATCTCAACATTCACCAACGCGCCCTTTGGTTCAGGAACCGGGATCGCAATACAGTCAGCTGTAGCAGTTGCCACAACCACAGGAGCAGGTGGTAACGTCGGCAAAAGTTCAATCGTGGGCATGGCAGTATTTGTTGGCTGTGGAGTAAAGGTGGGTGGGATGGGTGTGTTGGTAGGTAACGCCGCCGCAGTTTGGGTGATGGCGATCCACGCCTCTGCCATGGCGGTGGCAGCCGTATCTTCAGGGCTGAGTTCCGGGGTTGCATCCGCGCCGCCACAGGCAGATAGGATGAGAATGGAAAGAAGAGATAGGACGATCAGGAATTTCTGTTTCATTTGGTTCTCCAGTCCCCATTTTTACCATGAAATGGCAACCCGCCTCTTCGACGGGTTGCCCGCTTCTTACTTAACCGATACCTGATTCAACACCCGAAGAATATACTCCGCTGTACGCTTGCCCGCTGTCGCGTCGGTGAAGGTGATCTCGTTTTCAATGAACTTTCGGCGTTCGGCAGAGTCAATGGTGCGATCTTTCAAATACATATTCAACGCATCACGCAATTCAACCTCATTACTCGTTACTCGTCCCGCCTTTGCTTCTCTAAAGCGCTTATGTGTGGGCCAGTCACCGATTTCTTTGAGCGAGAGGGAAAATTTATTCGGTTTGTTCCAACCGCCAGGGACGTCAATGGTTGCGGCAATCATCGGCGTATCATGGACAGCGGTTTCCACCAGCATGGTCGAGTAAACCGTCACTAACACATCCGAATACGCCATCATGGACGATTTCTCGTCCATGTCTTCGCCACCGTAGTAGCCGAGCGAACCGCCAAGTGCCACCGGCTGAACCACATGCACATGCGGATATTTTTTCTCCAAGCCGAACACACGCTGACGTTCTTCTGCGAAAATTTTCGGCTTATCTTGAAAGTGACTCGGGTGCAAGCGAATCAACAACTGCGAAGGTTCAGCTAGTGCATCTGATGAAACCAATTTTGCCAACGCTTCAATATTTGGGAAGTTCGGCGCAAAGTGGACGAAACTGCTGGCGTACGAGATCAACTTGCGCTTGGGGTCGAGGTTGTGCAGTTTGAAGTATTCATCACGCGGCATAAGCCATTGCTTGCGGAAGTAGCCATCATACGAAGGGATGCCACCGATGTTGACTCGTTCCGGGTCCCAATCTGAACCGTAGACCAATTCATCTTTTTGAAGTTGAGACCAGCAGGTTGCCCACTGCACATCTGCACCGCTGACATTATACGAGGACGAATTGTCCCAGCCGACGATGACGGTCATGTTCGGGATGCCTCGGCGTGCAGATTCGCGCAGGAGGTAACGGTCCATGCGCCAGCCGGGTGTAGAAGCGATGACCATGTCGGGTTGGTATTTGTCGAAGAGGTCGGTATACAGCCCCGGCGTAGGTGTGAAGCGGTTTTGCATCTTCACTAAAAGTTTGCGCGCCCAGGCAAAATTCCGCAGGAAGAAAAGCATGATGGCGGAGGGAATCCAAATGCCAAGGCGGAACTTCCAGCCGTTTTCGCCCCACACTTCCCACACGTGACTATCCATCGCTTCGGTGTTGATTCGGCGCGATCCACCCACGCGGCGCAGGTAGATGAGTAATGATTGCAGGCGCGGACTGACCTTTTTGGCGTAGTCATTGGCTTGCTTCAATCGCAGCCCTTCAAAGCTGAGACCAGGACGAGTGAAACGTGAAGCGATCTTGTCTTTGGTGTCGTCATCAGTGAGGACGACGACCTCCACGCCTGCATCAAGCAGAGACGAAACGACGTCGCTTTGCAGGAAGTAGATGATTGCCATGCCATGATCGGCGGAGATGAAGATGCGTTTGGTCATGTTGATAGATGGAATTATATTTCAACGTTTTCGAGCCAAACTCGAAGCCCGAAGTATATGGGGGTAAGCAAGAGGAGCACGATGACGCTTAAGAAAAGCGTTGTACTGAATGGAATGAAGCCTAATGCAAGGATAAGCAGCGCTGAGATGAACAATCCTCTTCTGCCAATATCATGGATGCGTTGATGTTCAGGCAAGATCTGTGTGGTCTGCGTCAGGAAGGCTGTTGTAATCAGAGTGATCGCAATGGCTGACAATAACAGCCAACGGACCTCTGTAGGCAAAGGTTCGCCTGCATGTTTTACTACGTTCAATACAGTTGCGCCAACCGCCGTGATGCTTATCGTTAGGAACAGGTGCAGGTATAGCCACATGAAGACGGATGCCGCATTTTTACGAGGGCGATGTTGGGAGATAAGGTCAAAGTAAATCCACCATAATCCAATCGCGATCAACATCCCTAGCGTTGCTGTTACAGCAATTTGCAAGGTCAGTTCGTGATGTTCACTCACGCCTGAAACGATTCCGATGATGACCTCGCCCAAGACAATGAGCGTGAATAAGCCAAAGCGTTCCACCAGCGAATTTGAAACATCTATGGACAAGTCCATCTGTGCCTGAATTTCGGGCGACGCACGGCGCAGACGCCAGTACAACGGAGCCAACAGGGTCAGTAGAACTGCCACTCCCCACAAATAGAAGCGGACAGGCGCAGGGATAAAGACTGAAGCAGTAAACAACAATGTAGAAAGCAGATAACTCGCAACATAGGGAAGAGTCAGCGGTCGGTGTGCCTCATCATAAACACCCGTCCGCCACCACATGTAGGAGAGTATCAATTGAAAGACGGCGTAGGACAAAGCAAAACCCATGGAGGTTTCACCAAGCGCATCATGTGCAAAGACCGACATGGATACGACGGTGAGCATCTGCAAAAAAGTAAAAACACGGGTGCGGATGTCGCTGTTCCCATGCAGGTCGTGATACAAACTGCCATTTAACCAAGCCCACCAGACGATCACAAAAAGAAAGGCAAAGCCGCCCAGCGCCTCCCAACTGATATGGCTTGAAAGGGCATGTGACAGTTCTGCGATCAACGCCACATAGACAAGGTCGTAAAATAATTCCAGAAATGAGACTTGGCGATGCTCAACCCGGTCGCCAAGTCGGCGAGGCGGCTGCCACCAGACGCGAAATCTACTTTTGAAAATGTTCATAAAACCCATTTCTTGTTATTATGAGGAGATAATGATCGGCTCGTATTGTAGCACGAGAGGTGGTGATTGATTTTTGATTTCAAAAGCGATAAACTACTTTCATGTTCGTCATAACTCCCATCGTCGTTTCTGCATTCATCTCAACCGTGGTTCTTGCAATCAATACCACTATTGCCTGGCAGCACAGGCAGGAACGGTCTGGCTATTACTTCAGCCTGTTTACAGCCAGCTTGGCTTATTGGGGGGTAATGGTCACATTAGGATACGCGGCAGTACCCCTTAAATCAAAAGTGTTCTTTGCAGTTTTGGATGCATGGGGATACAGAACCGCAGAAGCATTTTTATTGTTGTTTGCCTTGTGCTTTGCAGGCTACGAACACATTGCAGAGAAAAAATGGATGAAAGCTATTGCTGTATTTCATGTTCTCTCTCATGCATTAATGACATCCACAAATCAATGGCATGGGCTGATATGGAAAGATTTCATCCCGCAGGCAAATAATATAGTTCTATTCGTGCATGGACCTGCATTTGCTTTTACAGTGATCACGGGGTATTCGGTCGCATTGGTCTGTATGATCCTGTTCGTCATCGCTTCTTTTCGAGGGTCAAACATCATCAAACGCCAGGCACGCTTGCTGATAACCGCGTTTCTCGTACAAATCTTTTTGAATGTTGCTTACAATATTGATCTGTTTGATATGCCAGGATGGGATTGGACTTCCATAGCCTCTGCTTTTACCAATGTATTCGTTTTATGGGCTTTGTCTGGACAGAGATTATTGGATATTAATCCCATTGCCCGCAACAAACTGATCAACAACCTGAGCGATGGCATGATCGCACTTGACTTGAAAAACCGCATTATTGACATCAACCGTTCAGCAGTGGCAACACTTGGAAATACAGAAGATGCTTTGCTTGGAAAAAACCTGGAGGATGTTTTCCCGCGCTTTGGTTCAGAGTTAAAAGATGATCCCGAGAAAGAGGTTAATTTCGAAATTAGCACCATTGACCAGCACTTTTATGATGTACTGATCTCTCCACTACGCGATGAGTGGCCCAAAGGTTTGGTAGGCAGGTTGATCATCCTGCGCGATGTGACTGAGCGCAAACAGACTGAGCTAAGACTCTTGCAATTACATAAAGCTGTAGAACAAAGCCCTGTTTCGGTGGTAATCACCGATATTAAAGGGAACATTGAGTATGTCAATCCATTTTTTTCTCAACTGACGGGTTATCAAATTAATGAGGTCTTTGGAAAGAATCCACGCATCATTCAATCGGGCAATACTTCACCAGAAACGTATGCAGAAATGTGGGAAACCATTCGATCCGGCAGGGTTTGGCGCGGTGAACTCCTAAATAAAAAGAAAAACGGCGAACCCTATTGGGAAGTGGAGATGATCGCGCCTGTCATTGACAGCGAAGGTGTCATTGTCAATTACATTGCTATCAAGGAAGATATCACTCAACAAAAAGAGTCTGCCTCACGGTTACGTGAAGCTTATGATCGGCTTGAAGAACAAATGAAAGAAATTCAAGGGCTGCAAGATGAATTACGTGAACAAGCCATCCGCGACCCGTTGACTGGTCTCTATAACCGGCACTATTTGAAAGAAGTCCTTGGGCGGGAATTATCGCGTGCTATGCGCGAACGGTATGTAATCTCATTTATATTGCTAGACATTGATCACTTTAAGCATGTCAATGATACCTACGGGCATGCCGCTGGCGATTCTGTATTAAAAGAGTTGGCTGATTATCTTGCAGAATTTACCCGTACAGGGGATATTGTCTGCCGATATGGAGGCGAAGAATTCCTTGTTGCCCTTCCAAACATAAAAGAGCAGGATGCGTTTCTGATCGCGGACCGTTTACGTCAGTCGATTCAGGAATCTCCGGTTTATGTAAAACTCGATGCGATCCCGATCACCATTTCGGCAGGGATTTCAGAATTTCCCACTCATGGTCAATATGAGGCGTTGATCCTTGAAGCTGCTGATAAAGCTTTGTATCATGCAAAGCATAATGGGCGCAATCAGGTAACTTTGTGGTCAAATATCAAATCACCATTTTAGCAATTTGAGTCATTATGAATAATACCAACTAAAAATTTTGTTATAAACCGCCAGCAACATCTTCTTGATAAACCCGATCTCCAACACGTGCTTTCCAAAACTTTCTTTCTTCTTTACTCTTTCTTTCTTTAGCTCCCCGCGCAAATACCCCAGCGTATTAGACATATTCATCGCCAGCGGATCTGAGACCATCAGGCGCAACAATCCGGCGTCATTCATACGTTTATCGAGCTGACGGACTTGCCCCATGGGCTTGTCCATGTCGAAGGGAAGGAACTGCTGCAAGGTAGATTTATACGCCGTGAACTGCCAGTGACTTGCGCCCGCAAGCGCCGTCACACCTTTGTATTGAATACGCCAATCGCTGGTCTCTGCATAGACTTTCACATTCTCTTCCTCGGTCTGCCCAAGTGAGAGATTGAATTCCAAGAATGTCTCCCAAGGAATAAATTGACCCTCATCGAGAGTCGCATTTTTCTTTGCCCATTCCAATGTAGACGAATACAACTCTGGCGAGGTGCGATACGGTCGCGCCGTCACCATGCCCACATTCGGGAAGGTTTCGAGTAATTCCACCGAACGTGAAAGCCAGTTCGGGGAAAAAAGAACATCTGCATCGGTGTAAGCAATGATCTCACCCGGCGCGCCTGCCAGCATTACATTCCATGCGCCACCCTTACCCATATTCTTCTCAGAGAGAATCAAATATTGAATTCGTCCCTCTTCCTTTTCATTCACAAGATATTCACGCACTTCTGCACAGGATCCATTGTCGAAGATCATCAAGTCAAACGGCAAACCCGCATCCTTGCGCATGGACTCAAGTGAGACTTTCAAAACATCGAGAGTCTCAGCATAGAATCCGCTCAGGAAGGGGATGTAGTTCAACAGCGCCACCGTGATTCTTTCAGGGCGGGCAACGTCTTTGACGAACTTGGCGGGGTTTTGACCTTTTCTCATCGGGTGTCAGGTTCCAGGGTTCAGGGTTCAGGTTTTGGGTCGAAGGTCAAAAGTCGAAAGTCGGTTGACCATTGATCTTCGACTTTTGACCACATCATTTAAATATCTTTTTCAATCTCTTCTGCCAGCGCTTCGGTCTTGCAATGTTCTCGATCACATTTTCGGGGAGGAAAAAGAACAGGGTACGAAGAACCAGCTCAAGGCGGCGAGTGAAGCGCAGCGATGTCATCTTCGGGCGGATAAGTTTACCATCCGCAAGTTGATGGGTTGAATCCAAAATGGTGTAACGGATGTTCGCCTGCCCGCCTGCCCGCCGAATATTCTCGTTCGTGTCGGGGTGATCGTAGTGCGATTTCCCGCCAGGCAGATGGGCATAATCATGGTTCTGATGAACGATCATCAGCGAGGGCGTGCAATCAATGACTGCCCAATTTTCTTTGCGAGCTTTGTAGATCATCCAATTATCCCAACCGGCGCGGCCGATACTGAAATTTGGAATGTCGGTGTAGCAGTTTTTGGGGAAGAGGAAAAAATCGCTTCCAGCGGGACGGTGAAGCTGCCCCTGACCATTGACCATGGACCGCAGACCGCGGCTCCAGTCTCCCGAAAAATCAATGGAGGTAGTCACGTCCAAATCCCAACGCTGACTCAACAAAACAAACTCCGACCTTAGACCTTTGACCTGCTTCGCCGCTTCCACAAAATCGGGCATCAAGACCATATCGGCATTGATGATGCAAAGCAATTCGCTGTTCGAGTTCTCGCGCACCAGCTTGAACATGGACGAGATCAACGGAACGCCATTGGGGTTGCGCTCCACGTGAGGGATGTGCTTCACGCCAAGTTCTTTGGCGGCTTCGGCGAGCCCGGTTTCTTCACCCAATAAAATAACTTCGACATCAGGCAACAACGTCCAAGACTTGATAGCGTTGCGTTGAATCATCGCGATATGCGGATTGGTAAAAGGCTTGGGAGCGGAAAATAAAGTAATCAGTGACACAGTTATCAGTTACCAGTGGCTCGTTCGTCGAGATCTTTCAATGTTTTATGCTGGACATTCGCGTTGATTTTTGCGAGTTCAGGGTTGTCATGCACCAAGTCTAAAACTTCTTTCCAGTTGAAGTCATCACGCCCGTCAAAACGAGAATAGACCTGACGCATGAATTCAAGGTCTTCGGGCGTGTCCACCGTCCAGCGATAATCGCCGAAATCGGTGGTGTGATGCAGCAGGGCGATATTATATCCGCGAGGGGAAGTGCCGGTTTGTAGTTGGCGGTTGACAGTTGATAGTTCCACGCCTTCATAGAAATATGGCATGGCATGTTCACGGTGTTGGGGCTCTTTGGCTTCTTTCCATGCTTTCTTCAAGACCTTGAACGTGCAGGCTTCCACATCCAAGCCGATGGGATAGGTGCGCGTCCACGGCGGTGGGAGGCGGTTGCAGACAAAATCATATTCATCTTCGAGCAGGGTATTGACCACGTTATCGATCAACTCCGGGTCAATGACCGGACAATCCGCCGTGATGCGCACAACCACATCGGCTTTGGCTTCTTTCGCGGCTTGGTAATACCTGTCCAACACGTCGAACAAACTGCCTCGGGTGTGGGGAATGCCCGAGAAATCACAGTATTCCGCCACCGGGTCGTCAGAAGCGTCTGTGGTCGTGGCGAAGATGACCTCATTGAGAGTCTTCGCTCTGGCTGTGCGGACATACACACGACTCAACATCGGCTGTCCGCCGATATCGGCAAGGATTTTCCCCGGCAAACGGGAGGAGGACATGCGTCCTTGAATGATGGCAACTATTTTTGGTTTCATATCATCTCGTAGGGACGACCCTCGCGGTCGTCCTTTGGGGTTGTCCTTTGCAAATCGAGGACAAGGGCAAGCCCTGTCCCTACGCGGTATCCCCTTCAAACGGAATCGGCAGCGGATTGACAAACCCTTTCGCGCGGAATTTTTCCACATAATCACGGACAGTCCAATAATCCAGCCCGACCTGTTCGGCAATCTCAAAAATCGTATGCTGACCTTCAAAGCGCATCATGATCTTTTCGATGGCGCGATTGAGCGCCCAGTTCTCGCGCCAGTCCACCCAGAGACCGTAGCCGCTGAGGAAGACTGGTCCGCGGAATGTGCGTTTGGGCGTGTAATTGCTGGCATAAATGCGGATGATATCTTCTGCAGTCTGCGCCGCGCCGACGAGCATATCTTCGTGCATGATGTCGAGATTATCGTCGGTGGTGTGATACTGATCATAAGGGAAGCGGTTGATGGAAATACACGGAACATTCACGCCCGGTCCATTGATGACGCGCTCATCGTTTGCGGGCGCAGCAGCGAAGTCACGCTCATCATGTTCAGTATCATGCAAAACGAATTTGGTAATACGGTCGAGTAGATGATCGTGTTGTCTTGTATGATGCCATGCGATCTTGTTTTGATTGCCGGTCATCTCCATGAAAATGCCGCCGCGCAGATTCGGAATCAGGTTCTCATTATGAGCCAGCCAGGCGATGGTGCCAATGGTCTCGGGTCCAAACCAGAAGCGGACGCTCATCGAGCCGGGTGGCAACGGCTTTTCAGCGAGTCTTCGCGCCAACTCAATCGTGCTGACCACACCCGCGCCATCGTCATTCGCTTGCATGGGGTGACAGGTATGCGCCTGCACAAGGAACTCGCCCGCTTCGGGGTTCGGTCCGCCTTCGGGGTGGACGACTGCAGTGGCAACTTTGAATCCCTGCGCCGGGTCGGTGATGAATTCGGATTTTATGACTGCACGGTATTTTTTATCGCGTGGAAGTTTATCGAAGGTGTTCTTCGGCAAACAAAAGCCCCAACTGCGTTCATAATATTTGAAAACCCACGGCACCGTGTGCGGAAGTTTCTCGTTGAAATACAAATGCGGTTGCAGTTCGTCAAAGCTCAAAACTTTATCAACTGGCAGAGAATATGAAACGATGTGCAGGGGATTATCCTTGAAATCCACCACGCGCTCACCGCCTTCGATCTCTAAATACGCTTCGTGAACCACATATCGTTCCGGCACTTTCCAAGTCCACACTTGTGTCAGTGGAGCATAGGTCTCGATAGTGTAATTCGAAGACTCAGGCATGTAAGAACCGACGATCTCGAGAGTTTTATCGTGGTCGTCAGAAACAAGCGTGCGATGCAGCGGAAAGAATTCCGCGAGGATGGATTTGAGGGAGGTGTATGGTTTCATTTAATTCCAAATCGTGGTTGAGTAGCCGCGTTCTTGTTCTTTGCAGCGTATCGAAACCAACATACAACAAAAGTATTTTGCTTATTGGTGGTTTCGATACTGGTGAGAAAAGCACTCGCCCTATTCAACCACCAAGTTGTCCTTTATTTTACTTTTATCAAAGATCTTTTTCGCAAGTGCAGGCAACAATTCTGGATTTCCATTTATCAAGGCTTCACGCTTGCGTCGAGTCCAGCCTTGGACTTGTTTCTCTCTATAAAATGCATCGGAAACACGGTCATATTCTTCACAATAAACCAGGGTAACTGGCAATCTACCAGATGTATACTTTGAGCCTTTACCGCTTTGATGCTGTGAAAAGCGCAATTCAAGATTCTTAGTCGATCCAACATAATACGAGTCATCAGAACATTGGAGAATATACATCCATGCCATAAAAAATTCACATTCCAAACGGTGGTTGAGTAGCCCCGCGCTCTTCGGGGCGTATCGAAACCACACTACTGAATTGCATACTAACTTAAAATTTCTTGTTTACATGTTACTGGTGGTTTCGATACGGCGACGGTGGCAAGAAGCCTTGCACAGACACAAAAACTCCCGTCGCCTACTCAACCACCGAATTTACTTCTTCTCGATCTGATACAACAAATGCGGGTCGCGCCGCATCTCACGCGCCGTAAATTCATAGACCTCATTTGCCTTCATCAACTTCACATCCGCCTCCCCGATCTTTGCAGACTTAATCACCCCGTGTTCTTCCATCAAGGCACCCATCGGGTCCACCATAGTCAACACGCCTTTATCAATATCGCGCACAAGCATCTCAAACGTATCGGTATAGGTATTACCGTTCTCATCCGTCACCTGTCCGGTGAACTGTTTCAAGAAGCGATAATCCACACCTTCCACTTGCTCGATATGATGGAAGAAGGTCATGCTGTTGTTATAAGACAAGCCGATCACCATAATTTTGCCATCCAGATCACGCAGTTTTCCAAAAACAGAATCGCGTTCATAGGCGCTCTTGTAGCGCAACGAACCCAACATCTCAGCATGCTTTCCAAGGATCGCAAACGAATAGAACGGATGAAAGACTCGCTTGGCGCGCGGGTCTTTACGCACCAACTCCGTCAACACGCCCATCTTCGAAGGCGTCGTGCGCACATCCCACGCTTCACCTTTGTTGAAATCAAAATTAAAGGTCGGCATGATCAGTGTCCCAACTTTATCGGTAGCAACCGCTGCTTCCAATGCGCGGTTAACTGTCGCGGGTCCGCCGTCCACTTCGCCGAACGATTTATATGAACTATGCACAAGCAACGTATCGCCTTCCATCACGCCCAGCTTGCGAAAGCCATCCACCAATTGTTCGAATGTAAGCATTTTGACTCCTATCCTTCTTTGACAAGGCTTCGATAGACCTGCATCAACGTCTCGGCGTTCTTTTTCCAATCCGCACGCTTCTCTGCCTCGCTGCGGCTTGCTCTGCCGATCTCAGGCAGTTTCTCACGCTGATTCATCGCCGCCAGAATTTTCTCCGCAAGCTGCTCTACATCGCCATCTCGGAATAACCAGCCATTTACCCCATCAAACACCCATTCCTTATTGGCAGGGATATCCGACACGAGGCATGGCAACCCACACGCCAACGCTTCCATCAATGATACAGATGAACCGTCCACATGCGAAGGCGAGATGTACAAGTCTGCCATATGATACCAAGCAGGCAGCTCTGTTTGTGAGATCTGCCCACCGTAGGTGACATACTCATCCACATCACCACTCTGAAAAATCTGACGAAGTTTTGCACCCTGCGACCCACCATTCAACAAGATCAGACGCACATCCTCACGCTGCTGTGCCACTTTCACAAAAGCACGCGCCAATACATCCACGCCGTAACGAGTCTCCCAGGAACGATTGCAAAACAGCACGAAACCTTCTTTTGCTATTCTGCCTTCCGCATTCTTCATTCTAAAATGTTCGAGGTCCACGCCCCACGGGAAGACGATGGTCTTCTCAGGGTTCATGCCATAGGCAACCGCTTTATCTTTGGTGACATTGGCATCACTGGTGAAGAAATCCGTGCGGCGTAATACGTACTGCGTAACCCATTCCCACCATTTGTTCTTGTGAACGTCATCCATCAAGTCAAAACCCCAAGACATCGTCAGCAGCGGACTCGCGCCAGCGAGCACGGCGATAAAGGCACAGGTTTGGATCGGTCCCGCATGGACAAGATCAGGCTTGATGTCCCTTAAGAGGCGTTTGAAATCCATCACCAAAGATGGGAGTTTGCTCCATGTAAACGGTTCGCGTCCGCCCTTCCAAATGACTTGATTCACATTCTCAGGCACAGAGCGGCTTTCCACCTGCCGCCGATTGCCTTCAAGTTGCACAAAGTGAACCTCATGCCCACCATCGGAGATGGATTTGAGAAAACGATAGTCGTGAGTAGAGTAGCCGAGGGAGAAGTAAATGAGTTTCATGTTCCAAGTGTCAGGTTCCAGGTTTTAGGCACGAGATGGAGCATTATTGCGGCGTGGGTTTTTGAGAACGCTTTGCTTCAAACCACCGATCAGGGCTTTACATTTTTTCGCTTGTTCGTAATGAGATTTAAAAATATCCTGTTTAATATGGTCAACATCCAATGCTGCATACAACAGAGATTGAACCTCAACTACCGAACGACGGGCGATACCAAGAAATCTTGCAAATTCTGCTGACGACTCGCAGTCGAAGCCTTCAGCAATATTAGTCATTACTGAAACTGCCGCACGTTGAATCTGGTCGCGCATTCCAAAATCTCTTGCAAAAGTTCCGTCAGAAGTAATCTTGTAAATCCACTTCACCAAAATCCGTGCTTCCTGCCAAGCGATCAAATCTTCAAACTTTGTTACAGCCGTCACATCAACCTCCCAACTTGGAACATGGAACCTGACACGTGGAACTTACTACGCACCTAAATCTATCCAACGCAATTCTTTGCCTTTGGGCATATCTGCCAAAGCCTTTGTGCCAATGACATTTTCAATTTCATGTGGCTTGATCGCGCCTATCGTGGCAGGACGCAGTACATCGATCATGTCGCGGGTGAAGGTTTCGCCAGCCTTGATATCGCGTGCGGCCCGCAGACAGCGGCGCTGAACGACTTTGGTGTCCTGTTCGTTATCGGCAATGAATTTATCGGAGCTACCTAGCGAGCGTTCGAGCAGACGAGTCTCTTCGACCATCTTTGCCCAGTTCTCGGGGTTCATCGCAAATTTATGGTCAGGTCCTTCACGGTCGTTGCTATCGGTAAAGTGACGTTCGATAACGCGCGCACCCAAGGTTACTGCACCGAGGACGGGCGCAACAGAATGAGTGTGGTCAGATAAACCAAGGATGACATCAGGGAACATAGCCGCATAGGTTTTTAAGACGTTCAAATGCAAATGGTCATAGTTGTTTGGGCTGGCTGTGTAATTAGTATTGCACTGCATCAATACTAATTGTTTGTTGAGCTTTAGGATCGCATGAACGGCACGCTGCACATCGCCAATATCGGATGCACCTGTGGCGACAAAAAACGGCTTGCCTTTGGATGCCATGCGTTCAAGCGCTTCGATCCAGTCAATTTCACCGGAACCCGCTTTGTAAACTTCCACATACTGATCGAGAAAGTCAATCGCTTCGAAATCGTAAGGGGAAGAGAAATAATCGATACCCACTTCCTGGCATTCCTCCACCAGGGTCATAGACCATTCAAAGGGAATGGATGCACCTTTGTAGACCTCAAAGACCGATTTCTTCCAACTTGCCTGATGCGAGACCTGTCCGCCGCTCATGGCTTTGAAGCCATAATCTGAGACGATTTTTGGCGCGTCAAAATTCTGGAATTTGGCAGCATCTGCCCCTGCTTCTTTTGCAAGGCGGATCAGTTGTTTTGCTCGTTCCATGTCACCGTCATGATTCGCTGCGATGTCGGCAATGAAGTAAGTGGGGTGGTTCAAGCCGATGGTGTGTTTTCCAAATTTGATTTCCATGTAATGTCTCCTTTATTGATGTTCGAGAATTTTTCTGGCTTCAGCAGGGTTGCCATGACTAAATATGTCAATATCCACTTCTGAAAATAAACTCGTACTTGTATTCCATACGCCACCCAAAACGACAGAAGCGCCAACAGAATGGATTTCCTCAACATCCTGGGGGTAAAACATACCGTATGAAAGGCTGATGCAATCTGCGCCAAGCTTCTTAATATAATCCGAATAGCCTGCTAAACGCCCTGTTACCAAAGCACGAACAGCAATATCGGGGTAGGACATCTTAAACTGGATCAATTCTTGATGATCTACGAATAGCAACAAGTTTTTAGCCTGCGTTTCTGTTCGTTCCAGCAAACGAATTACTGCCTTTGATAATTCGTGATTAGGTGTAAAGATGGATTTTAAGTCCAGCGATAAATTTACTTCGGCATCCCGTGCCCAAATCAAAACATCTTCAAGAAGCGGCAAGGGTTCATCGTCAATCCGTACTTTGTTAAGTTCATTCCAGGTTAATGAATTACACCAGCGACCATCCGGCAATTGATAATTATGACGCAGGAAAGGTACGCCATCTGAACTCATTTGAATATCCACTTCAATCAGATCTGCGCCGAGGTCATATCCTAATTTAATGGCAAGCCATGAATTTTCAGGGATATTGCCTTCTACACCTCGATGTGACTCAATGAGAGTTCGACCTGTTCTGGATTTAAGTAATTCAAGTGGCATAGATCATCCTTGCAGCCATAGTAACAACGCCGTCAGAGAAAAGCCATCTTTGATCTTTTGATCTTTCAACAATTGCTTGATCTCTTCTCGCGTAAACCAGCGCACTTCAGCTACTTCATTCGTATCAAACGCCTGCACAGACTCACCAGCTTTGCAAAAGACAATGTGAAAGACTTGATTTGCGTTCCCATTCATTGGGTAATAGGTGTAAATCAATTTGTGATCGGTAGAAGTGTGACCAGTTTCTTCTAGTAGTTCGCGTTTGGCAGATTCGAGAATCTCTTCGCCAAGTTCCATGCCGCCTGCGGGGAGTTCCCATTCTGCCAAACCGGTGGTGTAGCGCGGAATGCGCGCAAAGATCACCTCGCCGTTTACATTTTCCATCACAGCCGCTACGGCTTCACGTTCAAAATCAAGCAGGTGAAATTTGTCGATGACAAAGCCATTTGGGAATTGGACTGTGTCTTTATACAGGTTCACCCATCTGCTTTGATAGACAATTTCTCTTGCAAGTCGTTCCGGTTTCATAGAGTGTGTCAATTTTATCTTCCGATCCTGCCTAAATGTGTATTTTGAAAGGCATCTTCGTGTTTCAAGCCATAGCCGAGGATGCGGTCGAAGCTGGAGTGAGCGAAGAGCAGGGTTCCGGCAAACATCAGCCAGGGAGTGGCGAGTAGGGAGCCTAAAACATACAGCGTAACCCCAGTTCCCTTGTGGTGGATCAGGTTATAGGTCCAGGCGCCGAGGCGGGGATTAATCAAATAACCGAGCATGCTCAGATCGGGGGCAAAGAAGAGGAGGGCGAAGAGTCCCCAGGAGGAATCCAATTGAGAGAAAAGGAATAGAGAAAAGGCAAACAGTAGGAATTCTTCGAGCTGGAGAAGGGTTTTCATGTGGGCTCCTTGTGAATAACTATTAAAAAAGCTGTGGATAAGTGGGGGATTCTTGTGGATAATTCGGGGTAAATCTGCTGGTTATGGCAGATAATTGGTAGAAATTGTGGAAAAAATGCGCTTTTCTGTGGGTAACTGCGTGGAATCTGTGGATAACTTGGGGTGGACAAAAATCCGTTTTGCCCTATTGTTGTTGATAACTGCGGATTTTCTGTGGATAACCTTGAGAGTACTGTGTGTAAAACTCTTCCAACCCTGTGGAGAAGTCGGGGAGATCTGTGCCCAAATCTGTGGACAGCTTGCGGGTAGAAAGCCAAAGATTGTTGGAACGTTTGGCAAGCAGCCCGGCAAAACTGACCGATTTCGGGGTGATATCACTTTCGCGCATGTTGAAACGGCGGGCGATCTCTACGCCAAACTGATATTTGCTCATCGCCTGCGGACCGACAAGATGATAGAGCCCTTTCAATCCGCGATTGAACATTTTCAGGAGGGTGCGGGCGGTATCGTTCACCAACATCGGGCAAAAGAGGACGTCGGTAAAACCGCTCATGCTTTTGTTGTGAGTGAGGTTGTTATGGAAGAATTCGGCAAGGCTGCGTCTGCCGCTTAAGCTCCACCCGTAAAAATTGACTCGCGCCACAGTGGCATTGGGGTGTTCGGTCAGCACTGCCCATTCGCCGTCGAACTTGGTTTTGGCGTACACCCCGATCGGGTTGGGGGAATCTTCTTCGCTGTAGAATCCATCTTTTTGACCATCAAAGACGGCATCGGTGGAAATGTGTGTGAAAGGGATACTGCGTTGTCTGCTGGCGCGGGCAAGCTGGCGCGGAAGATCTGTGTTCAGGCGTTTGGCAAGGCTGGGGTCGTTCTCGCAGATATCGAGGTCGGCAAGAGCCGCGCAGTTGACCACCCAGTCGGGACGGGACTGATCGAGGATCGACTCGACTGCGTCTTTTTCGAGCAGGTCATATTTCATGACCGTGAAAGGCGCTTGGGTCAGCTTGCCGCGGTCCACGCCAATGATCTCTTGCTCGTTCATCATTTCCTGTGCGAAGTTGATGCCGAGCAATCCGCTAACACCAGTGAGTAGGATTTTCATGAGTTAGGTTCCATGTTGAAAGTTGAAAGGTACAGGTTGAAGGAACTTGCAACCTTGAACCTGTGACCTTCAACCGACGAACTATCCTTCGAGTTTACCCTGTGCGAACAATTCTTCAAATGGAGCAATATATTTTTTGATGCCTTCCACGTCGAGCCATTCGGTGTTGTTATCGCTCGAATAGGAAAAGCCTTCTTTGAGTTCTTTGCCTTTGCCCTTCCATGAATACCCGAACCAGGTGGCTTCGGCAGGCTGAACAACGTACATTTTATCCAACTCAATGGTATGACGTGCCTCATCTTCAGAGATGAGCATTTCGTGCAATTTCTCGCCGGGGCGAATGCCAATGATGTTGATCTCTGCATCCGGCGCAATGGCGCGTGCAAGATCGGTCACTTTGGTGCTGGGGATCTTTGGCACGAAGACCTCGCCGCCTTCCATCTGTTCGATGCTGTCGATGACGAAGCGCACGCCCTGTTCCAGCGAAAGCCAGAAGCGGGTCATACGGTCATCGGTGATGGTGACTTTGCCCGTGGATCGCAGCTTGAGGAAGAGAGGCACCACCGAGCCGCGACTACCGACGACGTTCCCGTATCGGACGCAGGAATAGCGGGTCGCTGAACCCGCGGCATAGGCATTACTCTGAATCGTTAACTTCTCAGCGGCAAGTTTGGTGGCTCCATACAGGTTCGCCGGGCTGACGGCTTTATCGGTGCTGACGGTGAGCACTTTCTTCACTCCTGCATCCAATGCTGCTTCGACCACGTTCGCCGTGCCCATGATATTGGTCTTGATGGCTTCCATCGGGTTGTATTCGCAAGCAGGCACCTGCTTCAACGCCGCCGCATGAACGACGATATCAACGCCATGCATGGCACGCACCATGCGTTCACGGTCGCGCACATCACCGATGAAATAGCGCAGGCGCGGGTCGTTGTATCCGCCGACCTGCATTTCGTGTTGTTTCAACTCATCGCGGCTGAAGATGATGATCTTCTTCGGTTGTTTCTCTTCGAGCAGAATTTTTGTGAACTTCTTGCCGAAGGAACCGGTCCCGCCGGTGATGAGTACCACTTGATTTTTCCAGTCCATGAAATCTCCTTGTTACAAATGGTGGTCGAGTAGCCTGAGGCGATAGCCGAAGGCATATCGAGACCACGTCTCTAAATTTTATTCCGACCATCAATTTCTAATTTTTATCTCATTGCTGGTTTCGATACGCCCAGCCAGGATCACGCTGGGCTACTCAACCAGCAGGTTTATAACAATCAAAGTTTACTCTGAATTTTTACAATAGTCTTTATCAACAACCTGTTTGACTTCTTCCGCCAACGGCTGCTCAATTCCACTTAACATCGCACACGCCTGCAAACGAATTGCCTTTTCACCGACCACACGCTTGGCAAGCTGTTTCAACGTCTCTGCATCGCCAGTGATGGCATAGGCTTTCAGGAAGGGCAGCCATTCCACACGGTCTTCGGGGCTGAGCGAAAGAGCAATCGCTTCGTCACCCAGTGCAGAAACTTTTCCCCAATCTCCGAGCTGTGCCGCCAGGTCTGCCGCTTGAAAATAATGACACCAGCCGCGTTCCGTCTCTTCACCAAAAATGGAAACGGGCGGCGAAACAGGTTTCGCATCCGCGATCACATTTTCGATCTTAGACCGCGGCGCAACCAGCGACACATTCAGCGGGTCATATTCCGAGATCAGCGGATGCGCCCCATAGATCACATGCACACAGGAGTTCAATGTCGGTTGGCTCAACACTAGCACATTGCTGTAATCGATCGTATACGTGTGGCTGCGATAGCCAGACTCAATAACCTGTGTGCCATCCAATATACCGGGCAGGTTCTCACTGTTCAACGTCAGACCAGATACAGGGTAATGCACGGGAATCTCGCCGGTAAATTCTGGAAAGTAAATCACATTTGCAGCTTCCATCAATGCGAACCCACCGTCGCCCATGCCAGGCAATGGGTAGTGGATCACAAGCGTCGTACCAGAGCGAAGCGCGGGCACACGCCAACTTACTTGTCGCCAAAAATTTTGCAGCGCGGTTTCTTCCGTCACTGCATTCGTCGCAATCCCAAAATGAGCCAGCGCTGCAAATGCAACTACAGCATGCAACATCACCGCACGCACCCGTTGAATGGAAATGAGTTCAACAAACGCCGCCATGAAAACCGCCGCAGCCAACGAAGTAGGCAGCCCGTAATGAGAGAAACCGGAAATATTGATCGTTCGATTCGCCATGATAACCGGAAGGATTCCGAAAATCATGCCCAGCCCGCCGAGAATCAACGCCTCATGCGTGACTTGGGGCTGGTTGCCATCTTCGTCCTTCGACTCTGTCGGAGCTTTGATACGCCTCTCTGCAAAAACCACGAGCATCACTACAAGGACAGCAATCACAATCCCGAACCCAACATCTCGCAGACGCATCATCTGCACGAACGCCGGAAATTGATTCATCCACGCCAGCACGCTGAGATTTAAGAGACTGTTGTAAATTTGGAAGAACCAGTCCATTGAGGTGGCAACTGGGTTGACAAGGAACACGCTCAACTGACCACCGATGTCGGTTGCTTTGCGTTCATTGGTAAAAAAGAACACGCGCCAGATGATGATGCCAAGCGGAATGACCACTGTCCATGCCCAGGCTTTGAGGGCGGCGAGTAATTTTTTCAAAAATGTATTTTGAGATTCACGTGTCACCAACACATACACCGCAATAAAACGGAAGGCTTCCATGCCAATGGCGTAATCAACCAGTGCAATGTAACTCCAACCCGTGAGAATTGCCCCTGCCATATAAGCAACCTTCAACTTACGGCTTTCAACTTGCAACCCTATGAGCGTGAACGCAATCGAAAAGACCTGCAACGCGAGGCTGGCGATCATCGGCTGGTATTCGATAGCGCTGATCCACCAAAAGTAGCCGGGATAGATCGCGAACAAAAGCGCGGCGATGAAATTGAATTTGCGGTTTTCTTTCCAAAGAATATTGAAGATCCATAAAGCACCCACTGCCGCCAATGCCCGCCAAACGAATGCGCCTACATGCCAAGCCAGTGGATTTGTGCCAATCAGCGAGAAATACCACTCGAAGAAAAATCCACGCGCCGGTCTATCAATGCGGAACATTTCATGGAATATCTTCGCGCCGCCCAACATGCCATCGTAAATGTAATACCAATCGTCCTTGTAATAGGTCAAATTGCCGATGTGCGGTAAAAACACAATGGCAGAGATTAGGAGAAGGAAGATAATTTCAGGAGAGAGCTTCTTTTTCATTTGCGATTTACGATTGCAGTTTTTTTGCCGCACTATGTAATTTTCCATTTATTTCTAATAGTGCTCGATATAAAGACAAAAAATGAGTTTAGTCGACCATCCGAACTTAAAAAGTTATTTGATCGCTTTAAATAAGCCAGAGTCTTTTGAGATAAAGATCCTGCCATTTTTCTTTAATTCTTTTTCCAGATCAATTTTGACTTTTGCGAATTCATCTTCAGAAACATCCGAAGCACGAATAGCAGAACGAAGATAAGCCATCAAGAGGTCAATATCAGTTACCTCCAGTCCGTCCTCGTAACGTAAAATAGTGACTTCCGAAAAAACCTTCTCTAATTGTTCTCTGCCATTTTCGAGGGTAAAGGGGAGGATAAACGGGGAAAAATCATTATCACTATCAACACGCCGCAGCCAATCTGTAAGTTCCTTCATGTGCGATTCGCCAACAGTGGTTGCAATTAAATGACCGCCTTTTTTCAACACTCTTCTTATTTCGGAAAGTGCTTTTGAGCGATCAGGTACATGATAGAGCATATGATTGGCAATGACTATATCAAAGGTATCATCCTTATAAGGAATGGACTGAGCGTCAATCTGTTCAAACTTGAAAATCCTGCCAGTCACAACGAGATTGCGCCAGGCAGCATCCAACATCCCTGGGGACAGATCGCTCAATGTAATATTCCATTTGAATGGAATTTTGTCAGCAATATTTAACCACAATGCCCCAGAACCGGAACCTAGCTCCAAAAGATTTGCATCTTTCGGTAGGCTGGCAAGAGTATCAAAGACCCAATTGAACCAACCATAAGGATTCGTGCTAAAGCGATTATGAATCTCAAGGCGCACATCGAGGTTGCTCGGGTCTTTATACTGATCTGTCGTGAGATATTGCTGATCTGTAAACTTAGACATATTATTTCATAATCACGATCAAAGGATACTGACCATTCTCCGCAAAGAATTTCGGGAAGATGCCTTCGAGCCAGAAAACAAATTTCAAGAATGTCTTGCCGCCTAATGGACGTACGAACCAGCGCATAATGCGGGTACTCATGCTGCGCCACGGTTTGATCTCAATGCGCATCGTTGAGCCAATCTCTTTTTTCAACCATTCTGGCGTCATCTTCTGAACAAAGGTTCCGGCGGGGTCTTCTTCGCTCAACCATTCCTTCTTTTTCTTCTCAGAACGACCAGACATCTTACGCATCAAACCGATGAGCGGTTCTGCCATGCGGATGAGCAATGGATTATGCCAACCGTTGACGATGGCAGCCGTGCGACCCGGTGCGAGGACGCGATGAATCTCCGCATAGGCTTTGGGATGTTCCGGCAAAGCAAGGTGATGAATGGCGTGCATCGATACCGCGCCGTCGAAAGAATCTTTTTTGAAGGGCAAGTTGGCAAGGTCAC
>JAFLCF010000129.1:1466-13080 GCA_017303735.1 Anaerolineae bacterium | reverse complement strand
CTCCCGTTGAGATTTCCAAATTAAAGTCAACTTGATTGCCTCTGATGGTGCTTCCTGCTCCCAAGCCAACGCATCGGACTCCGCCCTTGAACAGGGTCTTTAATCCCAACACGGCTTTTTTCGTGTCTGACGCCACATCGTTAAACCCATACTCGTTGTGCATATCCAGCACCAACACCGAAGCCTGATTGTGCTTCATCAACCCCGCCAGCACCAACCGCGTCAGAAACGACTTACCCGTCCCCGTCGCCCCGAACACCCCCGACGACCGCTGCACGAACTTATCCAAGTCAATGCACACGGGATGATTCTGCTCACGCGTATACCCGACCACAAAATTGCCGTCCCTGTTCGGGTCACCGAAAATTTCAGCGATATCGCCTTCATTCGCCAGCGACACCACCGCATGGTGCGGCGGCACATTCTTGACGGGCAAAATGCGCGGCGCATCTTTCAAACCCGCATCGATCTTGCCCTGCCAATCCTTATACTCAGGCGTGCCCAATTCAGGACCCACCTCCAGCATCAGATTCGGCAACACCTCAAGGTTCGCATACAACGTCTGTCCATGCAGCGCCTTGGCGATGTGCGCAGGGAAGCGCACCTCCGTCTGCTCATCCGCAAACCGCGGGTCCGTTGCGCCCAGTTGGATGTCCGTCACGATTCCGTAGTAATTCCACCAACCGCTCTGAATCACCACAAACGCCCCCTCCTGAATCTCCTGCGGAGACACCGTAAGCCGCACGCGGAAGTTTTCCTTCAGCCCACCACCAACCAAGTAGCCAATTTGTGTCCGTTGATTTTGCATGTTTACCTCTCAAACCCCGAAGGGGTGAAAAGATTATAGAACGTCGATAAAAATTTATTTCAACCCCGAAGGGGTGTCATGGGTCTTACATGCTATGTCATCCCTTCGGGATTTTGATTCTTTTTCTTGCATATCTAGAATCATTCCATCCCTTCGGGATTGGCTTAAGAAATATCGGCGAGTGCCCCCAATACGCTCATCAGCGTCGGGTAATCATCTCTCAACAATGTAATCACTTCCTGCGTCGCGGACTCTATCCACTTCCCGCTTTCCACTCCCCTCGCCCTCCCCGCCTGCAAAATATGTGCTGCAACCACTTCACCCACGGGCACATCCTTGCCATTCAAGATATGACGGAAATACCCAAACCGCTCGGTGAAGCGAATAATATCCTTATCCTCACACGCATAGATCACATCCAAACTCAGCGGAGGGCGTGGCGGCAGCAGATGATGAACCTTGCCATCCTGCTCATAGCCCACCGCCAACACGGACATTTCCACGGGCACAATGCGGCGCTCGCGGTTGTCCTTCATCACTTCCTCGCTGACTCCATCTGCCGTCACGAGTTGACGCACCAGCCCATCATCGTCAATGTGAATATCGTGGATGAGTCCATACACCTGATACCCATCCGTCAGCGGCGCACGGACAAGCGCCCCGAACGAAGGCACGCTCAACTGATTCACACGGCAGCCCGCAATGAATCCCGTTGTACCTGCCCGCAATAAACGTCCGATCTCGATTGGTTGTGTCATATTAATTCTCCCGTCATTGCGAGGGCGCTCTTGTTCTTTGCCCGAAGCAATCTCCGACTTAATCATGAGATTGCTTCGTCGGGAAGAGCACCCTCCTCGCAATGACGAATTATCTACGGGTTCTACCCTTCAAATCCTTCGCGGACTGTTTGTACGAACCGTCTTCCACATCTTCGCTGTTTCGTCTTAATTCCTGCTGCAGCATTTGCTCGATCTGATATTTCTCTTCATTCTTCACCACCGCTGTCTCATGCGCACGGTGTAAGAGATACGGGTAAGGCTTACTGCCCATTACACGGCATTGCTCCACCAACACAGCATGGAGCAAATCTAATTGCTTCTTATCATCCACTACCCAGCGCGGAATTTCCACGCGGACGGGCCAGGGATGCCCCTCGGTACCAACGTTCAAATAGAAGAAGTGCAATTCGAGTTCGTTTTTATAGGTCTTATCGGCATTGGATTGAATCTTGAACACCGCCGAGCGATGACCGGGCGGCAATAATTGAAATAACTTGTTGTTGTAGCCGAATAGCCACCGATCGGTGACGTATTTCAACGGTGGTGCGTTGCGTAGTTTTTCCATCTCTTCGGGGATGGTGATCTGAGTTAGCTCAAGCAACTTCACAACCAAACTGGATGAAGGCTTGTCGATATAACCTGCTGAGATGATGCCACGTCCCTGCAAGCGCGAGAGGACGGAGATGTACTTGTCTACGGTGGTGCGGTACATATTGGCATTGTCGATATCTTTGGCGCGGAAAATTTCAAGCGTGCCATCTGTAAAGGAGACGATGGAGCCTTTCAGCCCTTTGCTCATCTTCTCGATGACGCTGCGCTCGGCGAGGTCACGCCGCAGGGCGACGCCGCCATCGGTGGTGAGTCCGTTCTCTTCGATGGCGTCGCCGAAGAAGAGTTCGCTTTCCACTTCCACGGCTGGGGTCTCGCCGGAATTGGGCTTCATGACGATTCCACCCACGTTGATGACGCAAAACTGCACCGGGCTGTGACGGTCCGCGATGGATTGAGAACCATCGGCGGCAACTAAAGTTGCAGGAGCAGATTCAGGCGCGGGGTACGCGAAGCGAGAGGCGAGGGCTTCATCCAAAGGAACCGCACAACGGATGTTGGCATCTGCTGTTTTGGCAGAGTCCACTTTGGAGCGTAGGAAGTCCAATTGAGGGGAGTAGTCCTCCAGCAGGGTTTTTGCTAGTTCCTGCGCCTCTTCTTTCTTCTTCCTTCTTTCCTTGGCGCCCAAGCCCACTTGCTTGATCTGTGTGTAGATTTCCTGATAGTTGATCGGCATGATGTCCTTTAGAACATTTGTGCAATTCTAGCCGGTATCGGGTCAAAATTCAAGCTATTATGTGGGAACTTTTTTGACCCGGCTGCGTCTTTATGGTGCATAATAAAACTATAAGGAGACGAACATGAATAAAAAATACATAGCATTTGCCTTGGTAGCCATTTTGGCGTTGGCAGTCAGCGCTTGCGGAACCACTACGGTGAATCAGGCGGCGCCTGAAAACGTACGGACGTTGGATGTGAGCGGTGTGGGTGTGGTTTATCTCACCCCCGACATCGTCTACATTAATATTGGTGTGAACACCCAGCGCGAGAATGCGTCGGAGGCGGTCGCGATCAATAAGGAACAGACCACAGCGGTCATTCAAGCGCTCAAGGATTCTGGTGTGAATGAGAAAGACATCCGCACCACGAATTTCAGCATCTGGTCGAACCCGCAATATGATCCCACCGGAACCGGTCAGATCATTGGCACGACCTATACAGTGGATAACACCGTGTATGTAACCATCCGTGAGATCGAAAAACTGGGTGACTTGCTCGATGCCGCGATCGCTGCGGGCGCGAACAACATCTATAGCATTCAGTTCGATGTGGAAGACAAGACGGAAGCCAACAAGGAAGCCCGCGCCAAAGCTGTGGAAGAGGCGAACCTTCAGGCTCAGGAACTTGCAGGTGTTGCAGGTCTCTCTCTGGGTGATATTCAGAAGATCAGCTACTATGAAAGCGGCGCTTCTCCGTACTTCTATGGCGGTAAGGGCGGCGGTGGCGGCGCTGCAGAAGCTGCGGTGCCGATCCAGCCGGGTCAACTGGCTGTGACAGTGACCGTGAACGTGACGTACTCGGTCAAGTAAGTACTACCCCTGCATAAACAACCTCCCCCAAATACGACAGCAGTACCGTCATATTTGGGGGAGGTGCCGTTAGGCGGAGGGGGCACGTTATAATCACGCCATTCTCACTCAAGGAGTCTCTTCATGCTAAGAGTTGGTTATATCGGTTTGGGGTTGATGGGCAAATCCATTGCGCGCAATATTATGAAGGCAGGGTTTGCAGTGGTGGTTCACAATCGTTCGCATGCGGCGGTGGATGAGTTGGTGGCAGAAGGCGCAACCGCGGCGAATTCTCCTAAAGAAGTTGCGCAACAAGTGGATATTGTTTTTACGAATTTGCCCGACTCGCCTGATGTGGAAAAAGTGGCATTGGATGAAGTGAATGGAATTATCGCAGGCGCAAAAACCGGGCTGATCGTAGTGGATAACTCGACCATTAAACCGGCGTCGGCTCGTTTGATTGCGGCGAAGTTAAAGGAAAAGGGAATCTTCTCCCTCGATGCGCCTGTTTCTGGTGGCGACATTGGCGCGAAGAACGGCACACTGACCATCATGGTCGGTGGTGAAGCCGAGGCATTGGAAAAAGTGATGCCTGTCTTTCAAGCGATGGGGAAGACCGTTACGCATGTCGGCGAGGCGGGGGCAGGGCAGGTCGCCAAAGCGGCGAATCAAATTATGGTGGCGGCTCAGATGGTTGCCATGGGCGAATTGCTGGTCTTCGCAAAGAAAGCAGGCGTGAACCCGAAGAAAGTGGTCGATGCCATCAAAGGCGGCGCGGCACAATGCTGGTCTCTTGACGTCAAGCCGCCGCGTTTGTTCGATGGCAATCGTAACCCTGGGTTCAAGGCACATATGCAATTGAAAGACATGGGCATTGTGTTGGATACGGCGAAGGAATATGATATTCCCATTTCGTCGGCAGAAGAGCATACAAAAATTTTCAGGCAGATGATCGAGCTTGGCATGGGCGAGCTTGATAATTCGGCGGTGGTGGGGGTTATTGAAAAATTGGCGGGGGTGGAAATCGTCTAAAGGTTGAAAGGTTAGAAGGTTTGAACGTTTAATCCTTTCAACCTGCAAACTTGTTAACCTGATGACATTACAACTGAACTTCCCCGTCCCCGATTTTGAACTGTCAGATCTCAATGGCAAAACGCATCGTCTCTCCGATTATCGCGGGCGTATTGTCATTGTCAACTTTTGGTCGTGTGAATGTCCGCATTCTGAGCGCACCGATAAAGCGATTCTGTCCATGTTCGTGCAGTGGCAGGACGATGTTTCGATGCTGACCATCGCGTCGAATCGCAGTGAGTCTGCTGAGGCGTTGAGAGAGGCTGCTGAAACGCGACGCCTGCCAAACGTCTTGCATGATGCGGATTGCCGCGTGGCGAATCTGTTTGACGCGCAGACCACTCCGCATGTCTTCGTTTTGGATGGAGAGGGAATCCTGCGCTATTGTGGTTCGGTGGATGATGTGACCTTTCGCCAGAGGAAGCCCACACGCTTCTTTCTGGACGAGGCGGTTGAGTCGCTGCTTGCTGGGCAGTTGCCCACGCTGACAGAATCTCCCGCCTACGGGTGTGCCATTGTGCGCGAAGTTTGATAGAATCAACTCGTGATCGAAACCAAAGAGCTCGTTATCTTTCTAGACAAAATGCACGTCTTTGGCGGGCTAGACCAGGAACAACTGGCTGGCATCGCGACAAAACTCGTGGAAAAAGAATATCCCGCGGGGGCTGTGGTCTTTAAGCGGAACGACAAACCAGATGGTTTTTATATGGTGTTCAAAGGACGGGTGAAGGTAACCCTGCCCGACGTTGAAAAGGGTGAGCGACAGATCGCTTCGCTTTATAAGGGAGATTATTTTGGCGAAGAAGCTTTATTCGAGAATCGCAACCGTTCTGCCACAGTGTCGGCAATGGAAGACACCACATTGTTGTTCCTCTCGCGCGCCGGGTTCGATGCTCTGCTGACTCAATACGAAAAACTAAAACCAAATTTTCAAGTCTCGATCAAGAGCCGCAGACTGGCGCGTTCGACGAACTTTAAGTGGCTGGGCAAAAATGAAGTGATCTATTTCATTGCGCGCCGGCATAAGATCCGCTTGTTTCAGGCGTTGATCGTGCCGTTCTTTGCAATGCTTGGCGCGGTTGGGCTGATCTTGATGGGGATATTTCTTGATACCAGAATCCCGCTGGCGGTTGGGGGGGCGCTGGCGGTTGGCGTGTTCTTGTGGGGGGTATGGAATGCCATCGACTGGAGCAATGATTATTACATCGTGACCAACCAGCGCGTGATCTGGTTGGAGAAGGTGATCGGTTTGCACGACAGCCGTGAAGAAGCGCCGTTGGGCACCATCCTTTCGGTGGGTGTGGAGACAGATTATCTCGGGCGCATCCTTGGGTTTGGAAATGTGATCGTACGCACATTTGTGGGCAAGCTCGAGTTTGACCATGTTGATCATCCTGTGCAGGCGGCGGATATGATCCGCGAGTATTGGGAGCGTACCAAAGCCATTACCACCCGCAGCCAGATGGATATAATGAAAGACACCATCAAACAGAAGCTGGGGCTTCCGATCGAGAAACGTCAGGTAGAGCTTGCACCAGTGGTGCCTGTGGACGAGGAGAAGGTTCTCAAAACTCCGTTGTGGCTGCTGGCTTTGCAAAACTTTATGCAGTTGCGGCTGGAAGATGGCGGGAAGATCACCTACCGAAAACACTGGATTATTCTGATTCGGCAGGGATGGAAACCCATTGGTCTCGCTTTGCTGCTCTTTTCGTTTACCATCTGGCGCATTTTTAATATCATCATCTCCCCCGAATTGACTTTCTTCCGTCTCAATGCGGCGAATTTTTACGTCCCTGATTCTGCGCTCATCTATGTTTTCGTTTTGGCTTTTCCCATCGGCGGTTGGCTATGGTATGAGTTTACCGATTGGAAGAATGATATTTTCATGATCACCAACGATGAGATCTTTGATATTGACCGAAAGCCTTTCGGCTCGGAGGAACGCCGTTCGGCACAGATCGAGAATATTCTGAGCACTTCGTACAAACGCAATGGTTTTATTCCGTATATCTTTAATTATGGAACGGTCAATATTTCAGTGGGTGGTACGCAAATGGCATTTGAAGATGTGATGGACCCCGCGGCGGTGCAGGCAGATATCAACCGCAGGCGGGCGGCACGCATCACCCAGAAAAATGAAAACGCAGGCAAGGATGACCGCGAACGCTTCGCCACCTGGATCGCTGCCTATCATCAGAATATGAATGAGTTCAACAAGCCGATCAAAGCTCCCGTTGACCCGAACAGCACCAATCCATTCAAAGCCGCCGGGCAGGAATTGGATGACCTACCCCTCGGCGGAGATGATGGGATCGGTGGGGAAGAAGACCTGGGCGAAAGCGGCGGGTTAATGGGCGATTTCTAAAATGGGTGGCGTGGAACGGACAATCCAAGTATCATTGCCGCCCAGTTGAAAAATAAAACCGTAGTGGCGACCCGTCCATTGGGATGAGAGCATCCTGAGTAATATTGAAGGGTCGCCCTTATTATGCAATATGAAACAGTAAAAAAGGAAAAGACCCAAGTATGGCACTACGACAAATCGTTCACCTGCCCGAACCCATTTTGCGGAAGAAGGCAAAACCCGTTACCAAATTTGATAAAGACCTGCAAACTCTCATCGACGACATGTTTGAAACCATGCGCGAGGCACCGGGGGTTGGTTTGGCTGCGCCGCAGATCAACCTGCCCATGCAATTAGCCGTGGTGGAGTATGCCGAAGATGAAGATGATGAAGAACGTGAAGAAGGCGCACCCGAACCCAAGAAAAAACAATTCGTGCTCATCAACCCTGAGATCGTGAAAGTCTCTGAAGAAAAAGTGATGGGCATTGAAGGTTGTCTTTCCATTCCCGGCTTGGTTGGTGAAGTGGAACGCTACGAAGCCATTCAGGTCAAAGCGCTTAATCGCCACGGTGCCCCCGTCAAAATCAAAGTGGACGGCTGGATGGCGCGCATCTTTCAGCACGAGATCGATCACCTCAACGGTGTATTGTTCACCGACAAAGCCACCAAAGTGTGGAAACCAAGCGAAGAGCAAGACGAAGAAACACCGCTAGATTAAGTTACAGGTTTAAGGTTGAAGGTTGAAAGAAAAACCTGCAACCTGCAACTTGAAACCTGAAACCATGCATTTAAAACACCTCTCCCTCACCAACTTTCGCAGTCTCACCCGCCTGGATGCTGACCTTCCACGGCGGGCTGTTGTGTTGGTAGGGCAAAATGCGCAGGGCAAAACCTCCGTTCTCGAAGCGATTTACTTCCTTGCGGCGTTCACTTCCTTCCAAACCAATATGGATCGGCAGATCGTGAACTTTCACGAAGCGCGCAATCCGCTGGCGGTTACCCGTCTCGTAGCGGACTATCAGCGCGGTAAGACAAAACATCGTTTGGAAGTGCGCCTCATTCTCGAAGCGACCGGTGCCACCGGGCAACGGCTCCGCAAAGAGATTCTGCTCGATGGCGTCAAGCGCAATGCCAACGATGTGATTGGTCATTTCAATGCGGTCATCTTTGTGCCTCAAATGTCGCAGATCATCGAAGGTGGACCCGACGAACGTCGCCGCTATCTCAACCTGGCGTTATCGCAAGCCGTCCCTGCTTATGCGCGAACTCTCAGTGATTACACCCAAGCCCTCACCCAACGCAATGCTCTGCTCAAAGCGTTGAACGAGAACGGCGGGAACAGCAACCAGCTCGAAGTTTGGGATGAGGCGTTGGTCAGATCGGGCGCGCAGATCATTCTGTGGCGCATCCAAGCGATTCAGGAGATCGAACGTCTCGCCTCACGCGTGCATCACGAGCTGACTCGTGGCACCGAAATCTTGCGCCTCGCCTATGAACCCGCCTACGACCCGTTGCCCAAACCCGATGGGCAGCTTGGTTTGAAACTCGACACCGCTATTGACCGCTCTTCATTAGAACTCAAAGAAATTCAAGAAGGCTTTCTCGCCAAACTCAAAGCGATTCGCGGCGAAGAGATCGCGCGCGGCGTGACGACCATTGGTCCGCATCGTGATGACCTGCGCTTCATCATCAACAAAGCCGATGTCAGCGATTACGGCTCACGCGGGCAGATCCGCACCACACTGTTGGCTTTGAAACTCGCCGAAGTGGAATGGATGAAAGAACGCACCAACGAGTATCCCGTCATTCTGCTCGACGAGGTGATGGCAGAACTCGATGGTTCGCGGCGTGCCGACTTGTTGAAATACGTCAGCCAAGAACATCAGGTGCTGTTCACCACCACAGACCTGACATTGTTCGCCCAAGAATTTTCAGAAGGTGCAGAGATATGGGATGTAAAAAGTGGAGTGGTGACACCGAAAAAGTAGGTCGCATTTCAAATGCGACCTACTTTTTTATATGTGATGTAAAATACCTGCCATGGCAGACATCCTCGTCGTCGGTTCATTGAATGCAGATCTCGTCGTCAAGTCGCCGCGGTTTCCACAACCGGGCGAAACCATTAGCGGAGAAGATCTGCAGATCATTCCCGGCGGCAAGGGCGCGAACCAGGCTGTGGCGGCGGCAAGGCAAGGGGTGAAAACAGCCATGCTTGGGCGAGTCGGAAGCGACAGCTTCGCCCCATTTCTCGTTGACAATCTCAAGTCCAATCAAGTTGATACATCGCACGTCACTGTTGATTCATCTGCCACCGGCACCGCCATCATTATAGTGGATGCGAACGGGCAGAACAGCATTGTGCTCTCGCCGGGTGCAAATGGCAACGTCTCGCCAGCGGATGTAGACTCCGCTTCTTTCTCAAACTCGAAGCTGCTTCTGCTCCAGTTAGAGATTCCCACACCGACAGTTCTCCACGCTGCACAACAAGCTCGTGCCAACGGTCTGACCGTTATCCTCAACCCCGCGCCTGCCAAAGCACTCCCTGCCGAATTAATTTCCTCTGTCGATATTCTGATTCCCAACGAAAGTGAATTATCGCTGCTAACCGGCTTGCCTGTGAACGATGTCTCATCCGCAGAAAAAGCAGCCAAAGAGATACTGAAGCAAGGTGTGAAAACTGTCATTGTCACCTTAGGCAGTAAAGGTGCCTTGTTGGTGACAGATACACAGGTAAAACAAGTAGACACGTATAAAGTAAATGTAGTCGATACCACAGCCGCAGGCGATGCCTTCATTGGCGGATTCGCTGCTTCTTTATTGAATGGCAAATCACTCGAAGACTCCGTCCGTTATGGTTGTGCCTGTGGCGCGCTGGCAACTACCAAGTTTGGCGCACAACCTTCCTTACCCACCAAAGAAGAAGTAGAAAAATTTATCGCGTAGGGATACGCCTTGCGCGTGTCCAAAAAATAAAGCGGACAGGGGCAAGCCCTGTCCCTACAGGACAATATGCCCACAACCCGAATCATTTTAGACACCGACCCCGGCGCAGACGATGCGCTCGCCATCATGCTCATGATGGCTTCTCCAGAGATCACACTCGAAGCCATCACCACCGTCCACGGCAATGTGAATCTCGATAAGACCACGCGCAATGCCCTCGCATTATTGGAATTTCTGAACGCCAACCATATTCCAGTGGCAAAAGGCTGCACCGTACCACTAGTCAAGCCGCCGCACCCCGCCTTGGGAGAAGTTGTCCACGGCTCCAGTGGCATGGGGCGAACTAACTTACCCGAACCCAAGACACAGCCGATTAAGACCCATGCCGTTGATTACCTGATCGAACGCTTTCTTGCCGAACCCAAAGAGTTGACCTTGTTTGCCATTGGTCCGCTGACCAATGTTGCCCTTGCTATTCGACAGGAACCCAAATTCGCTGAGTGTGTCAAAGAATTGGTCATCATGGGCGGAGCGGTCCGCTCGGGTGGGAATATGTCTCCGCTGGCTGAGTTCAATATTTCAGAAGACCCGCATGCGGCACATGTCGTCTTCAATTCAGGCATTCCCATCACATTGATTCCCCTCGATGTAACCTACAAATATCTCTTCACCGCGGCAGATGTAGAACGCTTGGACAAGGTCAATACGCCCATCTCCAAATTCATCCGCGATGTGACCGCTGACTATATGGAATTTTATTTAAAGTATGAAGGCTTCAACGGCTGCGCCTTGCACGATCCGCTTACCGTGGTGGCGATTGTCGCACCTGAATTGCTACAAATTGAAAGTCACTACATCAATGTGGATATTTCGGGCGGTGTCTCTACCGGCAAGACCTATGCAGACTTTATGAAGGTAACCAAAAAGCCCGCCAACATCAAAGCCGCACTCGATGTAAAAGGACGAGAGTTCGTAGATTTATTCGTAGATCGAATGGAAAGATTTTCAAAACAATAGGAGATTGCTTTGGGCACAGAACACGAGCGCCCTCGCAATGACATATAAATGAGCAAACACATCATCATTGACACCGACCCCGGTATCGACGACGCACTGGCATTCTTGCTGGCTGTCGCTTCACCCGAACTGATTCTGGATGGCATCACAACCATTCATGGTAACGCCTCCACCAAGCAAACCACCAGAAATGCATTAGCCGTTTTGGAACTTGCCAAAGCGAGTCATGTGCCTGTTTATAAAGGCTGTGACGTGCCGCTTGTAAAAGAGTCATTGCTCAGCCCAGAAACGCATGGCAACCAAGGTCTCGGGTATGCTCAACTCTCAGAACCGGCTGCCCAGGCTCAAAGTCAGCACGCGAGCGATTTTCTCATCGAGCACATTATGTCTCACCCCGGTGAGATCACCTTGGCGGCAATCGGTCCGCTGACGAATGTCGCATTGGCAATTCGGAAAGAGCCGCGCATTGTGCAGAACGTGAAAGAAGTATTCATCATGGGCGGAGCGGTGTTCCACCCCGGCAATACCACCGCT
>JAFLCF010000129.1:0-1370 GCA_017303735.1 Anaerolineae bacterium | reverse complement strand
GCCGATCACAAAATTCATCGCCGAATCGACCCGCTTCTACATGGAATTTCATGATGAATATCAAAGCATCGAAGGCTGTGTGATCAATGACCCCATGACCTTGGCATTGACCTACATGCCAGAGATCTGCGATTATCAAGATCTGGTGATGGATGTGGACATTTCTACTGGAGTTGGGCTCGGCAACACTTTTGCAGATGTCTATAACTACGAGAAAAAGAAACCCAACATGAAAGTTGCCATGGGAGTCCGTCCGCGCATGTTTATGGAGTTATTCCTAGAAAGGATGGAAAAACTGAGTAGAAAAATATTGTAACAAAACAACAGTATTGGTGTTATAAATACAAAATCATGTAAAGGAGAGATTAAGAATGGAAGTTATTACCCAAAACTGGATTTACTTTGCAATTGTGGCGGCAATCATGCTCGTTCTATTTATATGGGCATACGTCACCAAACGTATTCAAAAAGAGTTCGTTACTCTGACCTGGGTGTTAATCCCTGTAGCAGTTGCGATTAATATAGCAATTGGGCAGATTGTGGTAGTTTTGCGATTACCGGTGTACCTAGATAGCATTGGCACAGTACTGGTTGCTGTGCTTTGTGGACCGTGGGCTGGCGCCCTTACTGGAGCGCTCTCGAACATAATTGCCGGTATGATATTTGGACCAGACTGGTTTCCATGGTTTCCTGTTGCGGCGGTTATTGGGGCAACAGCAGGTGCGATGGCGAACATTGGCTTTTTCAAGAGTTGGTGGAAAGTAGCTGTTACTGGCTTTGCGATTGCCCTTGCAGCGACCATTATTGGCTCTTTCATCAATGTTGCTGTTTATGGAGGCATCACTGCCAGCGGCTCTTCGTTTATTACCGCTTATCTGCTTCAATCAGGACAGGGCATTTGGGAATCGGTTATTGCTACCAACTTCATCGCTGAACCCGTAGATAAAATCACCACTGTTATGGTCGCATTCGCTATTATTCTTGGACTTCCCAAGCGAACCATTGCTGGCTACCCCAAAGCCGATCAGGTCGCAGCCGAAGGCGGCGAGAGCAAGAACCAACTCTACATCGCTGTAGGCGTGATCGTCCTTTTGGTGTTGTTCGCAGCCTTTATGCTCAGAAACATTCTGGGCGGCTAAAAACTAGCTTTTCTAAAAAAGAGACCAGATATTTCTGGTCTCTTTTTTTGTTCTCAAATGGGTATAATCCCAGCCTATGCATGAGCGCCTTTCCTTCCACATTCACCGAGACAGCCTTTTGCATCGTCTCAATCCGCTGACCAAGATTGTGATCATTCTAACCATCATCTTGCTCTCCTTCACCTTCCCAAATTATTGGACGCCTCACCTGCTTCTGATCATCGCCATTCT
>JAFLCF010000128.1:11328-13167 GCA_017303735.1 Anaerolineae bacterium | reverse complement strand
AGTAAATCGGCTAATTTCCAAATGGCTTTCGAACGTTCCCCCGGAGTCTTGCGCGACCAACGACCATCATAAAAAGCGGTCTTGGCAGCTTGTACCGCACGGTCAACATCTGTGCGTGTGGCATCTTGCACTTCTGCGATCTTATCTCCCGTGGCAGGGTTTTCCACCGACATCTTTGCGTTGCCTTGAGCGTCCACCCATTTCCCATCGATCCAAAGCTTCCAGTCCATAGAGCTTCCTCCGAAAGAAGTTGATATGTTTGATTATAACGAAAGGGCTGATTTTTCTACAATGCGATTTTTCCGAATGCGACAGCCTTTTCCTGCTTAAGCGATTTTTTTCCGACACCCGCCGCCCCGCCTCTTTCCTAACCGACAACGGTTTCAGCTTTCTGACGCATTTCTCTACCCGCAAACGAATAGCTCTGGTGAGGGCTAAGCCCTCACCAGAGCATAGACTACATTTCTTTTACGCCATATGGAAAACCATAGTCTGCCATTTTTTCCATGAATACAGTTGGTTCAAAGGCTTCGGGTCCGAGCACGCCTGCACCTTGCCAAACGCCATGTTCCAGCAAGTCCATGGCAATGACGGTTGTAAACGCAGTCTGCGCCACCACAGCCTGACAGCCCCATGCCTTCATACACTCTTCGTTATCAGCGACCTGGTAGAGATACACTTCTTTCTTCTTACCGTCTTTGGTTCCCTTCACCCAGGTTCCCGCACAAGTTTTGCCTTTCATCTTATCACCCAAGTGTGCCGGGTCTGGCAAACAAGCCGCTACCACATCACGCGGAGCTACCTGCACGCCCTTCACATTGATCTTGTTCTTATTGTCCAAGCCAAGTTTGTGAAGAGTTTTCAACACTTCGATAAACTCATTTCCCAAGCCATATTTGAAGGTCACGCGTTTTGCTTTCACCCAGCGCGGCACGAGCAGCACTTCTTCATGCTCTACATTGACCACTTCCACGGGTCCAATTTCAGGGAAGTCGAACACTTCCGGCTCAGAGAACGGAGCGGTGGTATGCCAACCGCCGTCCTGCCAGATCACTGGAGGATTGAGACATTCTTCAATGGTTGTCCAAATCGAAAAGTTCGGTGCGAAATCATAGCCTTCAATGGTGATATTGGCACCATCACGGATGCCAACTTCTTCGATCTCATCAAAGAGATGGTTGGCGGCATAACGTGCAAACACATCTGCCATGCCTGGTTCCACACCAAAGCCCACAAGTGCAAGCAAACCTTTCTTCTCCCAGTCTTTGGCTTTGTCAAATTGGTAATCGCCCAACTTCACACCTGGCTTATTGAACGGGTCTGTCGGGTGCGGCTCAGAGAGAGTCATCGCCATGTCCATATATTTCACACCGGCGTTAAAAGCGGCATCAAAGATCTGTTGATTGAAGATCGGGTCAACCGAGTTCATGATGAGGTCTACTTGATATTTCTTTGCCAAGTCCTCTATATTTTGCTGGTTACTCGCATCGATAAACTCGACCGGGAAACGCTTGGAGTCTCCCAGTTTTTTCTGTACCTCTTCTGCTCGTTTGACGTTGTAATCTGCCAGCACCATCAACTCCATCCACTTTCGTGGCTTGGCAATGGCGGCTATGGCTTCCCCAACTCCACCCACTCCAACTAGCAATACTTTCATGAGATCTGATTCTCCGTTTGGTTTTATAACCCGCATCTGCGAGTTAGATTGACTGAAAAAAAGAATCCCGCCGCAGTAAAGGCGGCGGGACAGACTGAAGCTACCAATTACGATTTACATCGCTGGTTTGATTTCCTGGAAAAATGGAAATCATAAGTGAAGTCATATACACTTTCACAAAG
>JAFLCF010000128.1:0-11269 GCA_017303735.1 Anaerolineae bacterium | reverse complement strand
TGGCTCTGCATTCTGGACTCATTTCCAGCGCAGACAAAGTTTTGGAACGCCGCAGCAGGCACACGGTCCGGGCTGAGGCGATTATTCCCATTAGAAATATATTTCTTTGACGATCTTCAAGTAGATAAAGGATTCTGTCTCGCGGACGCCATCCACCTTGGCAAGTTTTTCGGTCATGAAGTTGAACATATCTTCATGGTCATGGCAAAAGACTTCGATCATCAGGTCATATCTGCCGCTGGTGGCAACGATGTAGACGACTTCGTCGAATTTGGCGATCTTGTTGGCAACTTCCATCATCTTGCGCCCATCGGTGCGGATGCCGATCATGGTGACGGTACGCTTGCCCATCATTAACGGATTGGTGACCGCGACCACTTTGAGATAGCCAAGGTCAACAAGGCGGTTATATCGCTGGCGGATCATGCCCGGTGATACTTTGAGCTGTTCTGCAAGCTGCGCAAAAGCCACGCGACCATCGACCCGAAGAGCGTTTATAATGTGATGGTCAATATCATCCAGTTTTTCACGATGGGCACTGCTAAAATTGCTCTCCATACCTACATTTTATAACAATTATTCATTATTGTCAATGTTTTTTTGCTTATTTTTCATTATTGATAGCTTATTTTCTATTTTTATTCATATTTTTCCTGATTTTTAGCCCATATACAAAAACAACCTTGGTGTGATCTACACCAAGGTTGTTTTTTCTACCCGAGTTGGGCGTTATTGACCTTTTACTTCAACCCAGATCGCGTCGTAGAGCGGGGTTGCCTCACCCACATCTTCGATGCCAAAGCCTTTTTCAATCGCCTCGGCGGGCGGATTGGTGATCGGCGAATCGGCATAGGCAGCGTACACTTCTGGTTGATTGGCTTTTGCATATTCAAGAGCAGCCACATTCGGGTTGGTGTATTGGAAATCACGAATGGTAAGCCAGAAGACATCGCCCTGCATGGTGTAGCTCATCCAGGCATACGCGGCGTCTACATTGACAGCGTCTTTCAATAGAACCCAGTTATCCTGCCAAAGGATGGGACCTTCTTCCGGGTAGATATACTGAATATCAGGGTTTTCCTGATTGGCGATGAAGGCTTCGCCTGTCCAGGTTATACCCAGATCTACATCACCGGCAATCAAAGCGGTCTTGGGGCTGTCACTGTCAAAAAGCTTGATGTTCGGAACAAGCTCGGCAAGTTTGTTCTTGGCTTCTTCAAGTTGAGCGGGGTCTGTGGTGTTGGGGTCATATCCCAGGGTCACCAGGGTGAGACCAATGGCTGCACGAGAGTCATCAAGGAAAACCATGCGCCCAGCGTATTCTGGATTCCACAAGTCTGCCCATGAGGTTGGGACGTTCTCAACCGTGGCAGTGTTGACGATCAACGCATCGGTTCCAGCAAGATAAGGAATGGAATACTTATTGCCCGGATCAAAAGGTTGATCCATCCAGTTCGGGTCAAAATTACCTAAGAGTGAAAGTTGGGTCTGGTCCAACTCCAGCAGCAAGCCCTGGCGAATCATCAACGGGACGATGTAATCGGTAGGCTGGGCAAGATCGTAGGCGCTGCCACCTGCAGATACCTTGGCGTACATTTCCTCATTCGAGGAGTATTCGTCGCGGTTCAACTTGATGCCGTAGACCAGCTCAAAACAATCGAGCATATCCTGCGGGAAGTACTCGGTCCAGACGAAGATGTTCAACTCAGTGGAAGTCACTTCCAGGCGTGGGTTTGGTTCCGGGCATTCGAAACCAGACGAAGTAACTTTGGGACCGTCATCACTGGCAGATTCTTGCGCTGCCCCTCCTCTACAGGCTGCCAACACGAAACTCAATATGGCAAGAACGCCCAATACATTGAAAATCGATCTTTTCTTCATTTTCTCTTTCTCCTTTTTGTTTGTTGGAAACGTACAGACCCTTCACATCTGCACGATATACCCAGTTTATGAATGAGCGGGTTTTTCTTCCCGGCTCTGAAGCCATTGCAATAACAAGACAGCGGTAAATACGATCAGAATCCAAACGGTTGAAAGCGCATTGACCTGCGGAGTAATAATGCGGCGCAGCAAGCCATAGACGTAAATTGGCAACGTCGTAGAGCCAGGTCCGTTCGTGAAGAAGGTGATCACAAAATCGTCGAGCGAGAGGGTGAATGCAAGCAACGCGCCTGAAAGCACGCCCGGCAAAATGATCGGAAAGGTTACACGCCAAAAGGTGACCCATTCATTTGCGCCAAGGTCCATGGCGGCTTCTTCAAAAGATTTATCGAAGCCTTGCAAACGTGCCTGCACCACCAGCGTCACAAATGGAACCATGAATGCGATATGGCTCACCGTCACTGTGGCGATGCCTAAAGACAGGCGCGCATCACCAACTAAGCTAAGCGTCTGATTCAGCCAACCAAACACCTGACTGAACAGAGTCAACACACCAATACCCATGACGATCTCGGGAATAACGATGGGGATGTATAGAAAAAGTTGGGAGATCGGCTTTATTTTAAAGTCATATCTCTGAAGCGCCAGAGCAGCCATCGTACCGATAATGGTGGCGATGATCGTCGCAGTGAATGCAATGGTCAGCGTATTGCCAGCCGCTTCGATCACGTCATCATTTTTGGAAAGGTCGCAATACCAGTGAAAAAATCCGCACGGGCTGGCTTTGACCAGGCTGCCTTCCATAACGACCCGTTCGCTGGTTTCGGTAATGAATCCTTCAAAGGTGACGTTGGCACGAGAAGCATTGAAGGAATACAAGATCAAACCGACGATCGGCGCATATAAAAACACATAGACAAGGATGGCTGCCGTAATAACAAAGGGAGAACGCTTATGTGGGTTCATGCTGCCACGATCTCCTCTCCGAATCCGAATTTACGTGTATAGAAATAGGTCACGATCAATGTAAGCACCATCAAGATCAAGGAAGCCGCAGACCCAAAGGTGGGGTCACGCGCATCCAAGAATTGACGTTGGATCAGATTACCTACCAAGATCACCTGACGACCACCCAGAATATCAGACACGATAAATGTACCCATCACCGGGATAAAGACAAGAATTGTCCCTGCTACCACACCCGGCATGGAAAGCGGAAGTGTGACACGAAAGAACGTGCGCATCGCATTCGCACCAAGGTCTGCAGCTGCTTCATACAAAGAGTTATCGATCTTCTCAAGCGACGTATAGATCGGCAGGATCATGAATGGCAAAAATTCATAGACCATGCCCACCAAGACCGCGCCCGGGGTATACAGCATTTCGAGCGGCGTGAATGGAATATGAAGCAAACCAGCCACCCAACCGATAATGGCATTGATGGCACCTTCTTTGCGCAACAGCATCATCCACGCATACACACGGATCACGAAATTGGTCCACAAGGGAATCAAGACCATGAAGAGGAACATATTACGCTGTTTTGGCGTGGCGCGCGCAATAAAATACGACAAGGGATACGCCATCAGGATCACGATTGCCGTAGTGTTGAATGCCAGGGTAAGTGACCGCCATAAAATGTTCACATACAATGGGTCGAAGCAAGATGCCTGTCCCTCCGGACAATCTGTACTGTACCCGAAAAGGCGAATATAGTTATCGAGACTAAATGTGTAAATGACATTCCCATCTGGGCTGCGCGAACCAAAGCTGATCACTAATGTTAGGAAAAGAGGAATGACCAGCAACACAAACAACCAGATGGTGGTGGGCAGGGCAAGGAATGTCCCTTGCAAAGATTTACTTTCACGCAATCGTTGAAGCATGGTATCAGTCCTTTTTCAAGACAAGCGTGTTTTCAGGGATGAACAACAAGGTGATCACCTGATCTTTTGTATAGAACGAAGAAGGATCAAGCCGCGAGATGCGGTTCTGTTCCATCACCTTCAAGCGGATGCCTTCCATATCCACATACACGTGGGTATCAGAACCGATATACACAGAGTTCAACACCTTCGCTTTGAACATCCCATCACCCTTCGATCCATGCTCTACAATACGGATCTTCTCCGGGCGGACTGAGACCACCACTTCCTCGCCGTTCACAAAATCACGAGACATGGGCATGCCCTTTATCTCAGCCTGTAATGCAGGGATGAAGACCACCGCCTCATCCTTTGAGATGGATTTGATCTTGCCCTCCATAAAGTTTGACTCGCCGATGAAGTCTGCCACGAACTTGTTGACCGGGCGTTCGTAAATTTCAACAGGTGTTGCGAGCTGCTGAACCCTGCCTTTGCTCATAACCGCAATACGATCAGACATGGTTAGAGCTTCTTCCTGATCGTGTGTCACATAAATGAAAGTAATGCCAAGCTGCTGCTGAAGGGCTTTCAATTCAAGTTGCATTTCCTTGCGAAGTTTCAAGTCTAATGCGCCAAGGGGTTCATCCAGCAAAAGAACATCGGGAGTTTTGACGAGGGCACGTGCCACTGCCACACGTTGTTGTTGACCACCCGAGAGCTGTTTGGGTCGGCGGCGTTCCATGCCGGTGAGCTGGACCATTTCAAGGGCGCGTCCGACGCGTTTCTTGATCTCATCCTCTTTTGCGCCTTCCATTTCAAGACCGAAGGCAATGTTTTGAAAGACCGTCAGATGTTGAAAAAGGGCGTAGCTTTGAAAAACCGTATTCACCTTGCGTTGATACGGCGGGGTGTGTCCCATAGGCTTACCTTCAATGAATACCTCGCCCTCGGTGGGCCATTCAAAGCCCGCGATCATACGCAGGGAGGTGGTCTTGCCGCAGCCCGAAGACCCAAGCATGGAGAAGAATTCACCATTCTTGATCTGCATGGTTACATGATCGACGGCGTTTAGTTCGTTCCCTTCCGGCGTTATGAACTTCTTTACAACATCACGCATTTCGACAGCAAATTCACTGGTCATCTATCTTCTCCGTCATGAAATAATAGACTTCCGAAATGTCGGTTCAAAGAACCCGCCCTTTCGGAAGTATGAATTACATAGATTTATTGATTTCTTTCAATACATCGCCTAAGCGATCCAGCAGAGCATCCATTTGCGGATACGTCACAACCAATGGCGGTTCAATGCGGATGGTCTGGGCACTGGTCAATGTGCCAGCTACCAAAACGCCACGCTTGAAAAGTCCAGAAGCCACTTTATAGCCAGTTTCAGGGGTTTTGAAGTGCATACCGATCAACAAACCTTTACCTGTCACTTTTTCAAAAATGTCCGGGTATTGTACAACAAAATTTTCCAATTTCGGCATGAGATAGTCGCCTTTTTCAGCCGCCTGCTCCCACAGCTTTTCACGCAGGGTCACATGAATAGCTGAGATCGCAGCCGAACAAGCCAAGGCGCCGCCGCCTGTTGTCGTCGTATGCATGAACGGATTCGGATACATCATCGGCTGGAAAATTTCTTCGGTGGTGGTCACGGCACTGATCGGCATCACACCGCCGCCCAAAGACTTTGCCACGGTCAAAATATCAGGGACGACATTCCAATGCTCAACGCCCCACAGTTTCCCGGTCCGACCCAGACCCGTTTGTACTTCATCCGCGATCAACAGCACGCCATATTTCTTCGTCGCCGCACGGACACGGGGCCAGAAATCATCTGGCGGAACAATAGCACCCGACTCACCTTGGATCGGTTCGAACATCACAGCAGCAACGCCAATACCAACTTTCTCACAAATTTCCAATTGTTTTTCAACGGCATCGGCATCGCCAAACGGAACGTGGTAAACCTGTCCGCCGTACATCGCACCCATCGGCATGCGATAATCAGACTTACCCATCAACGAGAGCGAACCCATTGTCTTGCCATGGAACGCTTTCACACCCACGATAAACGCAGATTTGCCCGTGTACAGCTTGGCGATCTTCATCGCGGCTTCATTGGCTTCGGTGCCACTCGCGCCGAACCAACTATATTTCAAATCACCCGGCGTGATGGACGCTAACAACCTGCCCAACACACCACGCAACGGGTCAAGTAATTCCTGCGAAGGCATGGGCGAGCGATCTAACTGCGCCTTGACCGTATTCACCACTTCAGGATGACTCCAGCCCAGATCCATCATGCCATAGCCGCCAAGAAAATCAAGATACTCGCGTCCGAGCACATCTTTGAACACCGCACCAGAACCGCCCCACTCCACCGCTGCCCAATCGCCCGACTCCGTCACAGATTTACGGTACTCAAGCCAGTTGCGGTTGTAATACTCGGCAAAATTGGTCGTCGACTCTTCAATGATCTTGTGAGCCTGGTCTGGGGTTGGAAATTCATTTTTCTGAATCCACTCCATCCAGTGAGATGAATAATCCAAAGCGTCTTCGTAATCGTATGCCATGATTGTTTTTTACCGTATCCTTGATGTAGAAATTTAGAACTTGCGTGACCATTCCTTGGGCCAGCGTTCCACTACAACTTTTTTCTGCGTGAAGAACTCGACCGCATCGGTGCTTTGTCCGTGCATGTCACCAAAGAATGAATCTTTCCAACCACTGAAGGGGAAGAACGCCATCGGCGCCGCCACCCCAATGTTGATTCCAATGTTTCCAGCTTCCGCTTCATAACGGAAACGTCGCGCCGCATTGCCGCTTGTAGTGAACAAACTGGCTTGATTGCCATACTGTCCGCTGTTGACCAACTTGATGGCGTCATCGATAGTATTAACGTGCATGAGACCGAGCACCGGACCGAAAATTTCGGTGCGGGCAATTTCGCTTCCCTGCTGGACCTCGGACAGAATCGTCGGTCTGACGAAGGCTCCGCCCTCGTAGCCTTTCACCTTCGTCCCGCGTCCATCCACAGGCACGCCCGCGCCTTCTTTGGCGCCAAGTGCGATTAACTGCTCCACACGCTGCATCGAAGCGGTGTTGATGACGGGACCCATCTGCACACCAGAGTCCATGCCATAGCCGACGGTGCGAGACGCTGCGGCATCGCAGATCAACTCGGTGAATTCGTTCTTTGATTCGCCCACGGTCACAGCGAGAGACACCGCCAAGCAGCGCTGACCCGCACACCCGAAGGCTGAGTCGGCGACGATCTTCGTCGCCATTTCCATATCAGCATCAGGCAAAATGATGACGGGATTCTTCGCTCCGCCTTGCGCTTGTACGCGTTTGCCATGTGCGGCGGCGGTTGCATAAATATATTTCGCCACGTTGGTCGAGCCGACGAAGGTGATGGCGCGAATGGTCGGATGCTCAAGAATGGCATCCACAGTATCCTTTGCGCCGTTGACCATGTTGACCACACCCTTTGGGAAGCCAACCTGCTCAATGAGTTTGAAGATGAACTGCATCGTCATCGGCACTTTTTCAGAAGGCTTGACAATGTAGGTGTTGCCCGCCGCCAGCGCATACGGCAGATACCAAAACGGAATCATGCCGGGGAAGTTAAACGGCGCGATGGTGGCGCACACCCCCACAGGCTGACGGATCATGATCTCGTCTATGCCGGGGGCGATGTCTTCCACAAACTCGCCTTTGCTCATGTGCGGCATCCCGCAAGCAACTTCCACATTTTCGTAGGCGCGCACCATTTCGGCTTTGGCTTCTTCAAAGGTCTTGCCGCATTCGTTGGTGATAAGCTTCGCGATCTCGTCGCCGTTCTCGCGCATTAGATTGCGAAGTTTGAACAGGTACTGCACCCGGTCATTGACTGGTGTTCTGCGCCAGCCATCAAAAGCTTCGCGTGCGGCTTTCGCAGCGGCATCCACATCTGCCTTCGTGCCAAGCGGAGTCTTTGCGATCACCAATCCGGTAGCCGGGTTGATGACATCGAAATATTCTTTTACAGCGGGTTTTACCCATTCACCATTGATGTAGTTCAAGATTTCCATAAGTTCTCCGTGTTCATATCAAGCGCATTCGCGCCTTATAAGAGTTTGACTTCTTGATTGTTTTTGTCTAAAAATGCTGTTGACACTGTACCACCGCAATATTGCTTGACCAAATCTGCAAACTCATGAATTGCCGTTTCAAGCACTTCACGAGAAACGGGCGGCAACATTTCGATGACCAAAAAAGCGTTTTTTGTTTCTTGTGTCAACTTCGTTCTGTCGGCTTCTTTCCAGTTCCAACGCCTGCAAATGGCACCATTCTCATCTTTATAGAGAACTTCCCCAGCATGTGGAGCACGCGCTTCCTTCTCACCCAATAGAAAGATTGCCTTTTCATCGCTCCCAGCTTTGGTCAATAGAACATCGCCAACAATTTTGTCCAAATCTTCTCCGCCCACAGGCAGAATGTGCCTCATAGAGATCGTGTTGTACAAAGACACAAGGTTATTAATATGCCCAATAGTCGCGCCATTCAAAACCCTTCTTGTCAGGTTCTCAACGGAGGAAGGATAATCTTTGGGCTTTGCGCCAAATTTTCGATACGCTTCACGCCAGGTTGCAATATGAGGATGTTCAATGACCGGCGTTCCGCCAAACTTCGCTGGCAATTCCGCCTCAGCCTGACGCAATAATGCAGTGATCTCGGCATGATCCTTTGCATTGTCAATGTCATGCAAAATAACAACGCCCAAGACCAAATCAGGAAAGTCGTTGAATATTGCATCGGTAATGATCAGATTCATTATGGCTCTACCCTTTGCCTTTATTTGACTGCCTTATCGGCAACTTCTAGAGCTTTTTCTACGATAGCAAGACCTTCATCCAATTGCTCTTTGGTGATGCACAACGGCGGCACGACAAAGACCATGCTGCCCATGTTGTTCGCCACGATGAAGGTGAACAGTCCATTTGCACGCAAAGTCTTTCCTACTTCTGCCATCACAGAGGGAGCCATGATCTCTTTTGAGTCACGATTGGCAACCAACTCAATGGTCGAGAAAAGACCGATATAACGCACATCGCCCACGGAGGGATGTTTTGCTTTAATGTCTTCAAGGCATTCACCGAGATAATTGCCCATCTTTTTGGCGTTTTCCATCAGGTTATCTTCGTCGTACACTTCGATGGTCGCTAATGCTGCTGCGCAGGACAAAGCATGACCGTTATAGGTCAGACCAGCATAGAGATATTTATCTTCGAAGAATTCGGCAATCTTGTCCGTGACGATGACCGCACCAAGCGGAGCATATCCGCTGGTGATGCCTTTGGCAGTGGTGATCATATCGGGGACAACATTCCAATTATCCACCGCGAACCATTCACCAGTGCGTCCCCATCCGCTCATGACTTCATCGGAGATAAGCAAGATGCCGTACTTATCGCAGATCTCACGGACGCGGGGCCAGTAATCATCTGGCGGGACAATGATGCCATTCGAGCCAACCACCCCTTCCATGATGATCGCTGCGATCTTGTCCGGACCTTCATATTTAATAACTTCTTCCAAATGCGAAATACACTCGCGCTTGCAGGATTCTTTCTTTTGCCCGAACGGACAGCGGTAACAATGCGGGTTCATGAAATGCACTCCACCCGGCATGGTCGGTTCGACAGCAAGGCGGCGATAATCACCTGTCAGGGCAATCGAGCCGTGAGTCGCGCCGTGATAGGAACGGTATTGTGCCAAAATCTTGTGACGCCCCGTATAAAAACGTGCCATCTTGATGGCATTCTCATTCGCTTCCGCGCCACCAAGGGAGAAGAAGGTTTTCTTCAAATTGCCGGGGGTCACTTCTGCAAGTTTCTTGCCCAACTGCGCGCGGACATCCGTCGTATTGCCGGGATGGACAAAACAAAGTTTTGCCGCCTGATCTTGAATGGCTTTTACCACCTTGGGATGCTGATGACCAATATTCGTGTTCATCAATTGGGACGAAAAATCGATGTAGCGTTTTCCGTCGGTATCCCAGAAATAAATCCCTTCGGCTTTTTCAACCGGGATTGGGCTGGCTTGTCCCTGCACAGACCAGGAGAAGAAGGTGTATTCCTTGCTGAGGTCGACAATTTCTTGAGTGGATAGTTTAGACATGGTTTCCTCATGTCAAAAGTCAAAGGTCGAAAGTCAACAAACCTTTGACTTTTGACCTTTGACTAATTTTTGACTTCTTTCACGATCTCTGCATACACATTCAATGTCTCATCAATATCGGCATCAGAATGCTCATAACATAAGAACCACGGCTCGCGCGCATCGTGGTCGGGCATCACGCCTTTTTCGATGGCTTTTTCCGTCAGCTTGAGATACAGATCGCGGTCGCTTTCCTGCCAGTCACGCTGACAAGTCACCGAGTCGGTATTCAACGAGAAGGAGAACATTGCCGGGTACCCCGTAAACACGGCGGGAATATCGTTCTCTTCAAAGATTTCCTTCAAACCATCCATCAGGCGCTGTCCGCGTTTTTCGATGGTCTTGAGAATTGGTTTGGTTTTGAGCAAATTCAAAGTGGCATATGCGCCAGCCACGCCGGGCTTGTTGTTAGTGTAGGTCCCACCTTGTGCTACGCCATGTCCAATAATGGACATGATCTCTTGCTTGCCGCCAAAGGCAGCGATCGGGTAGCCGTTGCCCAGGGCTTTGGCATACGTCACGAGGTCCGGTTTGAGGCGGTAGTATTCCTGCGCCCCGCCATTGGCAATACGAAAGCCCGTCTTCACTTCATCCAAAATAAAAACACAGCCGTATTCTTCGGTCTTTTTGCGGATGAGCTCGAGGAATCCATCTTGCGGATTGATCGCCGCACAATTGCCCTGACACGGCTCCGAAATGACAGCCGCAATTTGCTCGCCATACGAGCGCATCACACGCTCGAAGCCTTCAAAATCATTGAAGGGCAAAGTGATGATATTCTCGCGCATCATCTTGGGAATGCCCGAGGATGCGGGCACAGGAATCGGACTGCGACGATTGCCATACGCCTCAACTGGCGCATACGTGGACCACAAAGTGTGATCGTGGAAGCCGTGATAATTGCCTTCGAATTTGAGGATGATATCACGCCCGGTGTAGGCACGCGCTACACGGATGGCATGCATGGTCGCTTCGGTGCCTGAACAAGCAAGGCGCACCATATCAATCGCAGGAGACATCTCCACGATCATCTCCACCACGGCAATTTCAAGTTCGCCGGTCATGGCGAAGAGAATGCCTTTTTGAATTTCTTCGATAACTTTTTGATCTACTTCATCATAGGCATGCCCTAAAATGATAGGGCCGAATGCCATGCGATAATCGATATATTTTTTCCCATCTACATCCCACAGATAGCCGCCCTTGGCTTTTTCAACATAGGGAGTAATGCCTTCTCCCCAAAAACGAAAATTAGAATTCACCCCCAACGGCGCAACCTTTTGGGCGCGTTGTTGGAGTGCCTGAGTCTTTGAACCGAA
>JAFLCF010000127.1:2676-13407 GCA_017303735.1 Anaerolineae bacterium | reverse complement strand
AATTTTGCTATTGCTCATCGTTGCCAGTGCGCTTGCAGGGCTTAATCCATACAACCCGACCGACCAAAACCCTACCAACAAACTTCAAGACCCCAACGGAGAGCATTGGTTTGGCACCGATGAACTTGGGCGTGATGTCTTTTCACGCATCCTCCATGGCGGACGGGTTTCACTTGCAGTGGGATTGCTTTCTACTTTACTTTCAATCTTTGTTGGCGTGGTGGTGGGGGCATTAAGCGGATATTTCGGCGGCTGGACGGATTCCATTTTGATGCGCATCACAGATGCCTTCTTAACCTTCCCCACTATCTTTGTGTTGATTCTGCTGGGAGCTTTTCTACGAGAACAGCAATTATTCATTTTGCAGAACAGCATCTTTGTGGTGATCATCATCATCGCCGCCTTATCGTGGATGTGGCCCGCCCGCCTCGTACGCGGACTTTTTCTTGTGTTGCGCGAAAAGGAGTTTGTATCGGCATCTCGAGCCTTGGGCGGCAGTCCGTGGCGGATGATCGTGAAGCATATTCTGCCAAATTGTGTGGGACCCATCCTTGTCAGTGGGACGCTTCAAATGGCATCGGCGATCATTACCGAGTCAGGCTTGAGCTATTTGGGCTTCGGTGTGCAACCTCCCACCCCAACCTGGGGCAGCATCCTTTCAACCGCGCAGGATAAGATCCTCACCGACCCGTGGCTGGGATTCTTCCCGGGCTTTATGATCTTTCTAACGGTGATGGCAATTAACTATATTGGCGACGGGCTAAGAGATGCGTTTGACCCGTATGTGATTCATACGAATTAAGTAGGTCAGGCTTTTAGCCTGACATTACTACAATGACAAAGTATGGCGGGCTTATAGCCCGCCATACAAATAGACAAAAGGAGAAGAGATGAAACTAAAACTGTTGACATTGTTCGTTGTAATGGGACTCCTTCTCAGCGCATGTGGAGCTGGAAGCGCTGAACCCGCTGCGAGCGGAGAAGGCGGCGGAACCGTCGTCCTGATCTTGCCGGAGGAACCGACCACGCTGAACTTCTATCTGGCAGATGCCGCCATCGTCCGTCAGGTAGCCGATTCAACTTCGATGACCGGGTTGGTCACGATCGATGAAACGGGTAATTTTGTGCCGGTGCTGGCAGAAGGCTTGCCCACGATCTCGGATGATTTTCTGACCGTAACATGGAAGTTGATGGCAGACTTGAAATGGTCGGATGGTGAGCCGATCACATCGGATGATGTGCGTTTTACCATTGAAGTGTTATCAAACCCGAACTCTGGCGCGTTGGTAGGTACCAGTGGATTTGAATTGATCTCCAATGTTGAAACACCCGATGATCTGACAATTGTGCTCACATACTCAGAGCCTTACCCGGGTTATCTCGATCAGTTCGCTTATGGGTTGTTTCCACGTCATGCTACGGGTGCGCCGGAAGAGATGGCAAGCTGGGAATGGAATCGTCAACCAGTGGCGGCGGGTCCATTCGTTGTGAGCAATTGGGAATCGGGCAAGCGCATTACGCTGACCCGCAACCCAAATTATTATGAAGAAGGCAAGCCCTATCTCGATGAAGTGGTTTTTGAGATCGTGCCAGAAGCTTCTGCACAAACTGCAATGATGCTGAATGGTGAAGCACAATTCCATTTGTGGCCCGGTGAGTTTACAGCCGAATATAACGAGCTGCTCAAAGGCAAAGCCCAACAGTATCTCATCCCCGGCATTTGGAACATGGCAATTGACTTCAACTTGAGCGCACCCTTCGATGGTGACCCGACGGCGGCAACTCCGCACCCGATCCTCGGCGATATCCGCGTACGCCAGGCGATTGCCCATGCCATTAATTACGAATCGCTTCAGCAGGATGTATTGCAAGGCAGCGTCGGCGATTCGACCAATCCCTTTGCTTATGGCTGGTACAAGTGTGACCTGCCCCGTAAACATGGCTTCGATGTAGAAGCCGCCAATAAACTATTGGATGAAGCCGGATGGGTCATGGGCGATGACGGCGTCCGCGTGGCGCAGGGTGCCATGTATGCGGAAGATGGAACCCGCCTCTCTCTGGAACTTCAGGGGTATACCGCTTTCGACCCTTTGCAGCTCACTGAAGAATTCATTGTCGAAAACCTGAAAGCCGTAGGCATTGAAGCGCGGATTCAGAACTACGACTTCTCGATCATCTTCGGCACATACGAAGACAATTCTCCACGCGCCGTAGGTGACTTTGATATGCTCATCTTTGACCGTGGCTTCACCACCGAGCCGCAGGGCTACAACTTCGATGCCTATCATTCGTCGCGCATCACCACGGCAGAGAATCCCACCGGCGGAAACTACTTCCGCTGGGAGAACCCGGCAGTGGATGCCGCTCTCGAAACGGCTGGCTCGAGCTTCGACCTTGAAACCCGCAAAGCCGCCTATTGCGAAGTCGGTCAGGCTGTGATCGATGACCTGCCACAGGTCTATCTCTATCTCTTCCAGGATAATTACGGCATTGCCGATAATTTAGAAGGCTATGTGCTCAATACCTGGGGCAGTATGAGTTGGGGCATTCAGAACTGGAAATTTAAATCTGGTCAGTAAGAAATAAAAATCCCGCCCTGAAATACAGGGCGGGATTTTTTTCTCATCTTGATACAATCGGTGCATGATGAAATCATTTGAAAACACAGATAACAAAGAAATCGAAAAATTCGACAAGGTCTCGCAGATCTGGTGGGACCTCAACGGTGAAATGGGCACATTGCACATCATCAACCCGCTACGCACTCATTTCATCATGGAGCAGATTCCGCCCAACCCAAAAGTTTTGGATGTCGGCTGCGGTGGCGGGATTCTCTCTGAGGCGTTGGCAAAGGCTGGGGCGCAAGTTACAGGCTTGGACTTGTCTGAGGCGTCTATTGAGGTTGCCAAACGCCACGCGCAGAGTCAAGGTCTCCAGATCGATTATCGCTATGAAAGCGTGCAAGATATTGCCGGGAAAGAGGCGGGCACGTTCGATGCCGTTGCCTGTATGGAAATGTTGGAACATGTGCCCGAACCCGCCAAAGTGGTAGCCGCCTGCGCCAAAGCGCTCAAACCCGGCGGACAAGCCTTCTTCTCCACCATCAATCGCACGCCCAAAGCCTTCATCATGGTCATCTTCGGCGGTGAATACATTTTGCGCCTCTTGCCGCGCGGCTCGCATACCTACTCCAAGTTAATTCGCCCCAGCGAACTCAAAGCATGGAATCAGGCAGTGGGGCTAAAGTTTGAACGTCTTTCCAGCCTGATATACAATCCCTTCACTAAAACGTTTAGGGTAGCCGCCAATGTAGAAGATAATAATTACATGGCACATTTCAAAAAATGACTCGAGCAAAGAACTTCGTTGAAAGCCCGCCCCATTTTTCATGGGGCGGGCTTTTTACATTACCACAACCTTCTGGCTTCCTTTATCAGGTCTACAAATTCTTCCATTTCACCATCACGATACAGATCATCTTCCAATCGGCGGGCTTCGTCGTAGACATCATCCAAAGAGCTATCCTCTGCCCAGTAACTGCCTTTCAGAATCTCGGCATATTCTGCTACGATCACAGTGCGCTGGAAGTAAGGGTCAGTTTCACGGAAATCACGCGCAATTTGCTTGACAAAATAATCCTGTGAAATTTCAACAACCTGATTCGTATCCGGGTCCTGCCAGCGCATGTAAACAGTGGCAATTTTTCCAAAGGCATCGGGGTACAGTTTCACTTCGTAGAGCGCCGTCACAGAATGACCTGCGCCGATCTCACCCGCATCCACGCTGTTATCACGGAATTCATCATCGTCCACGGCGCGGTTCTCATACCCTACCAGGCGGTAATTTTTCACAACATCGGGATTGAACTCCACCTGCACCTTGGCATCCATGGCAATGGTTTGCAACGTGCCAGTGATCTCGTCAATGAATAGCTTGCGAGCCTCATCACGATCATCCACATAGGCATAGAAGCCGTCGCCATTATCTGCAAGTTGTTCCATCAAGGTATCATTGTAATTATCCATGCCGAAGCCGATGGTCGTTAGCGTGATGCCTTCAGCGACATAGTGATCGATCTCTTCAAGGATGGCTTCAGGTCCGGTCTCGCCGACATTTGCCACGCCATCCGAGCAGAGGATTACCCGATTAATTCCGCCCGGCATGTAGGCTTCCATAGCTGTGCGATACCCAAGGCGGATACCCGCTTCGGCATTGGTAGCGCCTTCGGGCTGCAAGCTATAAATGGCGTTGAGAATTCTCCCAGAATCAGAACCCCGTGTCGGCTCAAGAACGACGCGTGCTTCTGATCCGTAGACAACGATGCTGACGGTATCATCACGGTGCAATTGTTCCACCAGCATTTCAAGCGATTGTTTGACCAAGCCCAAACGGTTGTCCATATCCATCGAGCCAGAGACATCTATAACGAAGGTCAGAGCCGCGTCTTTGCGCTCCCCGTCAGGGACATCATATCCCTGAATCCCCACGCGGATCATGTCGTAGCGTTCGGTTTGGGTAAAGGGGGAAGGTCCGCCATCAATGTAAATGCCAAAGGTCTGATGCGCAGGCGGAAAAGCATAGCCCTGATCAAAATAATTGACATACTCTTCCACCCGCACCGACTCTTCGGGCGGAAGGTTGCCATCATTCAGGTAATTGCGCATGACGGTGTAAGAACCTGTATCCACATCCAATGCAAAGGTGGAGAGATTGTCATCTTCGGTATCAATAGACGGATTAACACCATAATCTTCAAAGAACATGTCTGTGGGTTCTTCTTCAGAAGGAGGATTCCCGCCTTGCTGAGGTGAGGCTGCAGGCTCTTCATTGGCATCATAAGCAAAGGCTTCTTCGGTGGCAGCAGGTTGTTCGTAATCGTACTCTTGAGATGGGGATTCGGTGGCTGCTGGTGCCCCACAAGCAGCGAGAAAAAGCAGCAGAAATACGGCACAAAAGCCAAACGCTTTGCGTAAAGTGAACATTTTTCTTCTCCTAAGAAAAATTAAGATTCTCCTGCAAATGCAGGAGTTTTATTCGATTTTGAGATCAAGACTAGAAGAGCAGCAGGCGGCGTCCGGCTGTTCTTCAACGATGAAGATGTCAGATCATGGCAACTCCTTTCACGGGATGGAACTACCCAAATCTCTTTGATTGTTTTTATAATGGACGTATCGCCTGCGGGGATTGTTCCCCCGGTCAGATGATACGTACCATTTTGACATAATACAGAACCGACTTCACCATACTGGAGAATTGTTTTTCACATGGAAACCCCTTGGTATCACAAAACAACCCTATATCAGATCTATCCGCGTTCGTTCAAAGACAGCAACGGCGACGGCATCGGCGACCTGCAAGGCATCATCCAAAAACTCGATCATCTGCACGATCTGGGGTTTGAGTCGATCTGGATCTCCCCATTCTTCTCATCACCGCAAGCGGATTTTGGCTACGATGTTTCTGATTTCTTGAGCATCTCGCCAGACTTTGGCACCATGGAGGATGCGCTGCAACTTATCGATGAAATTCATAAGCGCGGGATGAAGATCATATTCGACCTGATCCTCAACCACACCTCCGATCAACACGCTTGGTTCAAGGAGTCACGCTCCTCGCGTAGCAATCCCAAAGCAGACTGGTATCTCTGGCGCGACAAACCCAATAACTGGCAAAGTATGACCGGCGGCAGCGGCTGGCATTACGTGAAAGAACGCGGACAATACTACTGGGCAAGTTTTCTTCCTTTTCAACCGGACTTGAACTGGCACAACCCGGAAGTCAAAAAAGCCATGTTCGACATCACCCGCTTCTGGCTCGGCAAAGGCGTGGATGGTTTCCGGCTGGATATTTTCAACACCATCTACAAAGACGCAGCTTTCCGCAACAATCCATTCACCTTCAAACTCACGCCAACCCCCAATGATCCTTCGGGGTACTTTCAAAAGATGAAGTACTCACAAGACCAGCCAGAAAGCATGGAACTTGCGAAAGAATTCAGGCAGGTTTGCGAAGAGTTTGGTGAAAAGTTAAGCGTTGGTGAAGTTCAATCAAAAAGGGAGATCGTCCGCAAATTCGAAGGCGAAGAAAAAAATGATGGACTGACGCTCGCCTTTGATTTTGAAATGCTAGACTTCAAATTCACAGCAGAGTTTTTTCGGGACATTATTGGCGACATCGAAAAGCATTTCCATCCGCCCTTTATGCCAGTCTACGTGTTTAGCAACCTCGACAAGCGCCGAAGTATGGATCGGCTCGGGAATGATGTGCGAAAAGCAAAACTGCTCCACACGCTACAACTGACCGTGCGCGGCGTGCCCTGCATGTATTACGGCGAAGAGATCGGCATGACCAATCTCAAGCTCCCCTTCGCTTCTGCCCTCGACCCCATTCCGCATAAATACACTTTCGCACCGCGATTTATCTTCGATGCGCTCAATGTGACGGTCAACCGCGATGAAGTCCGCGCGCCCATGCAATGGGATGCGACGAAGAATGCCGGGTTTTCAAACGCTGAAAAGACCTGGCTGCCAGTTCATCCTGATTATTCAACAGTCAATGTTGAAGCGCAACATAAAGACTCCAATTCCCTGCTCTCCACTCTACGAGCCTTGTTAAAACTTCGCAAGAGCGAGAAAAGTTTGCATGAAGGTTCACTTGAACTCATGCAAAACCTGCCCGATGGGATTCTAGGGTATATCAGAGTGTATGAAAATCAAAAGGTTGTCGTTCTTCTAAACTTTAAAGATCAACCCCAACAATTCGCCAACCCAAGCCATGATTCAGCAACAACCCTCTTCCACCTCTCCCAAGCCGATGAAACCAAAAATGAGACGATCCACCTCGGCGGGTATGGTGGAATGATTTTGAAGCTGGAAAACTAGAGGAAACTATTATGAAATTCACAGATGGATATTGGCAGATACGCAAAGGGATGACTCCCCACTACGCGGCTCAAGTGCATGACCTGGAAACTGATTCAGCTTCGGTGACCGTCTACGCCCCGACGAAGAAACTGCAAGGACGCGGTGACACTCTCAACTTACCCATGCTCACCGTCCGCTTTTCCTCGCCGATGGAAAATGTCATCCGTGTGAAGATCGTGCATCACAAAGGGATGAAACCAGCTAAACCAGAATTTGCCTTGCATGAACAGCCAAGTGATTTGAAGATCACAAACGATGAAAGTTTTGTCACCCTCACCAGCGGACGCTTAACGGCGCGCATCCATAAAGGCGAAGACTGGCTGGTGGAATTCATCAGCGAAAATAAAGTCCTGACCTCCAGCGGCTGGCGGGCGGTCGGCTTTGTCGATACATCTGATGGAAGGTTTATCCACGAACAGTTGAGTCTCGGAGTCGGCGAAACAGTATATGGGCTTGGCGAACGTTTCACAGCCTTCATCAAGAATGGGCAGATCGTGGATATTTGGAATGAGGATGGCGGCACGAGCAGTGAACAGGCATACAAGAATATTCCCTTCTATCTCACCAATCGCGGCTATGGCGTTTTCGTTAACCAGCCCGACAAAGTATCGTTTGAGGTTGCCTCTGAAAAAGTGGAACGCGTGCAATTCAGCATCCCCGGCGAGTCTTTGGAATACTTCATCATCTATGGTCCAACTCCCAAAGAGATAATGGAACGCTACACAGCACTGACAGGTCGCCCTGCTCTACCGCCCGCATGGTCCTTCGGCTTGTGGCTTTCTACATCCTTCACCACCAAGTACGATGAAGCCACCGTTACAGGGTTCATCGATGAAATGGCAAAGCGAGATATTCCGCTACATGTCTTCCATTTTGATTGCTTCTGGATGAAGGAATTCAACTGGACCGACCTGCAATGGGACTCGCGCTTCTTCCCAGACCCTGCCGGGATGTTAAGTCGATTAAAGAGCCGCGGCTTGCGCATTTGCGTCTGGATCAACCCCTATATCGCGCAGCGTTCCATCCTTTTCGATGAAGCCGCACAAAATGGCTATCTCCTTCGCAAACCAAATGGAGACGTTTGGCAAACGGATCTATGGCAGGCGGGCATGGGCATTGTCGATTTCACCAACCCAGAAGCCTGCACATGGTTCGCTGAAAAATTACGTGCCTTGTTGCACATGGGCGTGGACACCTTCAAGACCGATTTCGGCGAACGCATTCCCACCGATGTCATCTATCACGACGGTTCTGACCCGTTCAAGATGCACAACTATTACACTCACCTGTATAACAAGACTGTTTTCAACTTGCTGCGTGAAGAACGCGGTGAAGGCGATGCCTTAGTCTTTGCACGTTCTGCCACAGCAGGCGGACAGCAATTCCCTGTGCATTGGGGCGGCGATTGCACTGCCACTTTTGAATCAATGGCAGAAAGCTTGCGCGGCGGGCTTTCTCTCGGTTTGTCTGGCTTTGGCTTTTGGAGTCATGACATTGGTGGCTTCGAGCAAACTGCCAGTGCCGATGTCTACAAACGCTGGGCGGCATTTGGTCTGCTTTCTTCGCACAGCCGTTTGCATGGCAGTTCGTCTTATCGTGTGCCGTGGAATTACGATGAAGAAGCCGTGCAAGTCTTATCTAAATTCACGAAGCTCAAATGCAGCCTGATGCCCTATCTTTTTCGCACCGCAATACAAGCACATGAACATGGAACCCCGATGCTGCGTGCGATGATGATGGAATTCCCAGAAGACCTCGCCTGCACATCGCTTGACTTGCAATATATGCTTGGCGATGCCTTGCTCGTGGCGCCTATCTTCACGCATGATGGCAACGTCAGTTATTACGTCCCGGCTGGGCGTTGGACAAACTTATTAAATGGCGAACAGGTTGAAGGTCCAGGTTGGAGGCGAGAGAATCACGATTTCTTAAGTCTGCCGTTGCTGGCACGTCCGAATACAGTCATCCCAATCGGCGCTCGCACAGACAAGCCTGATTACGATTACAGCGATGGCATCACATTGCATATTTTTGAATTGGAAGAGAATCAAAAAGTGAACGTTGAAATTCCGAACCTACGCGGGCAAGTCAAAACAGTTTTTGAAGTGAAACGCGTAAAGAATAGCATCCACATCCAAAGGCGCGGACCTGCCAAAGCCTGGGCGGCGTCAGTTCAAGGAGTGCGATCTCTCGCATCTGCTGAAACAAATGTGTTAATGATCCCGTTGAAATAGCCCCAAGCAATGCGCTGAGAATTAGTTCACCGAGATACTATTTCTACCCTTGCGCTTTGCTTCATATACAGCGGCATCTGCCCGGCTAATAAGTTCTTCCAGTGAGCGATCTTCATTAAGCATCGACACGCCAAAACTTGCCGTCACTGGTTCTTTGATGTTGAATGGATGCGATACCAATGCAGTTCGAATGCGCTCTGCCACATGGTGCGCATTTTCAGCATTGGCAGTTGGCAAAACAAGGATAAATTCATCACCGCCAATTCGCCCGAACGAGTCGATATCGCGAATCGAATGCCGCACGATTTTTGTAAATTCACGCAAGACATGGTCGCCTGCCCCGTGCCCCAAGCGATCATTGATCTGTTTGAACTCATCCAGATCGATCATGATGATGGAAAGAGTTTCTTTATATCGTTCGGCTCTGTGAAATTCTTTATACAAGACCTCATATGTCACACGTCGATTGAGAATCCCTGTTAAGGTATCTGTTTCGGCATAAAAACGTTGCAGACGCCCGGTGTAATAAATCAAGGTCAAAACAACCCCTATCCCTAAGAAAGTATTTACCCAGCGGAAGATAGTCCGGATATCCATCCCATCCCGGAACAAGAGATGATACACGGCGATTAGGAATAAAGTAGAGCAGGTGATCATCACAAATTGACGGTCTTGTTCATAAGGCAAAATTAAATATGAAGAAAGGAAAACAATACAGATCCACATCGTCACCCCGCTTAATGTAGAACTGAATATAAAGCTACCCGTCGTTGGGTTAGAAACTGTTATTTCAATGCTTAACAAGATCAGGCATACTATAAATAATACAAAAGAATAATAAAAGATCAACTCTACCCAGCGTATCGGGAAGATACTAAAGTAAACGACTGCAAACAAGACCAACAATTCCATGCCAAAGGCAAACGCTCCCCATGCAGAAAAATATTCCTGATTATTTATAAGATTAAAGAAATAAAGCAAGAGAAGCGTTGCCCCCAATGGAAAGGTAATCAATATCACCTTTCGCTGTCGTTTTTCACTTTCGGAGGGGGCGGTCCAATTTTCCATATTTATATTCCTGCTCACTTACCTTAATGTACTTCAAACTCACTATCTTCTTGTTTACAGCTTTGTTTAGTTAACATCGCTTGAATACAGCCTAATCATACATGAATGAACCCTGCCCAAGTGCTTGAGTATTCACCTTCGACAGGAATAAACTACCCCGCCGCAAGCGGACGGGGTATCGGCTTGCTAGAATAGTTTGAGTTGCTGAACATGTAACTGTTTATATTCCTGTTCTTGACCTTGATTCTTAACATATTGCCTAATTACTGCTTCTGTCGCATGTTGCCCTACTGTACTCACATAATAGCCATCTGTCCAAAACTCACCACCCCACAGCTGCTTTTTAACAGATGGCGCTTGCGAAAAAATCTCTCGGGCTATTAGGCTTTTTATCATTGTCACAATTTTTGTAGGACTATAACTCGGCACTGATTGCACAAGAAAATGCACATGATCTTTATCCGTTCCTATTTCAAGAAACTCCACTTGGTACCGATTTGATATCC
>JAFLCF010000127.1:0-2618 GCA_017303735.1 Anaerolineae bacterium | reverse complement strand
TTTGTCGGACATACAAAATGATAGATTAAGACAGATACATTGTGGCTTTTCTTGATTACATGACTCATACACTAATCCTATCACGCCGCAGAGCGGCGGGGTATTACACCCTCGATAGGAATAAAATGGCGACCCGTGGGTCGCCATTTCGTTTTACTTTAATTTTTCTTCCACCACTTTTGGAAGTTTACTCAGCGCTTCGTTGACATCACCAGCGAGGCTGCCCTGTGCCAGATTCGGACGCCCGCCTCCCTTGCCGCCGATACCTGTGATCAAGTCCCCAGCCTTGACTCCCCGTTTGACCACGTCTTCGGTGACGGTGGCGATGACGGTGCTGCCCGAGACGAAGAGCGCCGCGCCATTCTTGGGATACTTCTCGCGGAATTTATCTGCCAGCGAGCGGAGCGTGTCCACGTCGGCATTCGGGAATTCCGCGCCGAGGATGTTGACATCCTTGATGGTTTGAACGTTTGAAAGTTGCAGGTCGAACGTTGAAAGAGCCGTTTGCGCGCGCAGATTGGCGAGTTCCTTTTTGAGGTCAGAAACTTCATCCTGCAAGGCATCCACTCTGGCAGGGACTTCATCCACTGAAGTCTTGAGTGAGCCTGCGGCTTGCTTAAGAGTCTTGAAGCGTTTCTGAATCAACTCATACGCGCCGCGCCCAGTGACGGCTTCGATACGGCGCACACCCGCCGCTGCCGAGCTTTCGCTGACGATGATGAAGGCACCGACATCGGAGGTACGTTCCAAGTGAGTACCACCGCAGAGTTCGTAGGAATACTTCTCGCCCTGCTCGCTGGGGGCTAAGCCCTCAGCAGAGCTAAGGATAGAGATGGTGCGAACAACTTCGCCATATTTTTCGCCGAAGAGCGCCATCGCGCCTTCCTTCTTGGCTTCTTCGAGGGACTTGGTCACTTTGACCACGGGCATATCCATTGCCACAGCTTCGTTGACCATTTTCTCAACGCGTTCGATCTGGTCGGGGGTCATGGCTTCCGGATGGTTGAAGTCGAAACGCAAGTGGGTCGGCGCAACGAGCGAGCCTGCCTGCTTGGCTTGGTCGCTCAAAATTTCGTGAAGTGCTTTGTGCAGCAAGTGAGTCGCTGTGTGATTGCGCATGATGTCGTGGCGGCGGGTCGCGTCCACTTCGGCTGTGGCTTTGTCACCCACTTTTGGGTGACCGGAAATCACTTCACCGATATGCACGATCACACCCGCAGACGCACGGCGAATGCCAGTGATTTCGATCTCCCAGCCTTCTCCGCGAATGAAACCGGTGTCGTTGACCTGACCACCCGCTTCAATATAAAAGCCGGTCTTGGGCAGAATGACCTCAACTTGGTCGTCCAGTTTGGCGGAGTCTACGGACTGTCCGTTCACGACGAGGGCGAGGACTTCAAGGTTGGAATAACGGGCAACATCTGTACCGTTGTAGGGGTCGTATTCCACGCCGTCTTTGCCGAGCTTGCCTTTGGCTTGCAGGTCTTTGAGAATGCCTGCAAAGAACTCGGCATCTTCACCGCCGAGTTTGCCCATGGCTTTGCCGCCGCCAGAAGCCACTGCATGTTCTTCTTTGGCTGTGGTGAAACCAGCTTCGTCCACATCGAGTCCTTGTTCGCGGGCGATGTCACGGCTGATCTCGAAGGGCAAGCCGTAGGTGGCATACAGGTCGAAGGCTTTGTGTCCGTCGAGGACGGTCTGATTGGAAGAGCGAAGCTCCGAGAGTAGATTCTCTAAATGGGCTGTACCAGCTTCAACCGTCCGTGCGAAGCGGACTTCTTCCCGAGTCAGGTTATCCAAAATGGCGGGTTGGGCTTTCTTCAGTTCGGGGTAGAAGTCGCCGTAGTAGTCGATCACGGCTTGAGCGACTTTAGCGAGGAAGGGTTCGTTGAGCCCGATCTTCGAGCCGAAGCGCGCGGCGCGGCGGACGATCATACGCGCCACATAGTTGCGACCAGCATTGCCCGGCACGACGCCATCGGCGATGAGGAAGGAGGCAGAGCGGACATGGTCGCAGATCACGCGATAGGGCGTGAAGTTTGCGAGCATTTCTTTTTCACTGTGACCGGTGAGCGAGCGCAGCACTTCGAGCGAGCCTGCGAAGAGGTCGGTCTTGTAATTGGAGTCGACGCCTTGCAAAACGGAGACGATGCGCTCGAAGCCCATGCCGGTATCGACGTGTTTGGCGGGCAAGGGTTCGAGGCGACCATCATCGAAGAGATTGTATTGAATGAAAACGTTGTTCCACAGTTCGAGGTAACGCGTACATTCACCGTTCACGCCGCAGACGTGGTCGGTGCCGCGCAGGTTGTCGCGTTCTTCGCCGAGGTCGATGTGAATTTCGGAGCACGGTCCGCAGGGACCGGTCTCAGCCATTTGCCAGAAGTTTTCTTTGCGCCCGAAGAAGAGGACATGTTCAGGGTCGAAGCCGGGCTGTTTCTTCCAGATGTTTGCGGCTTCATCATCCTGCGGCACGTTGCCTTTGTCATCGCGGAAGCAGGTGGCGTAGAGTTTGTCTTTGGGCAAGCCCCACACTTCGGTGAGCAACTGCCAAGACCAGGCGATGGCTTCTTCTTTGTAATAGTCGCCAAATGACCAGTTGCCGAGCATTTCAAAGA